>JAJHRT010000052.1 GCA_020833575.1 Thermofilum sp.
CTGACCTCGCCCGAGTCCGTCTGCCTCTGCACGAAGTTAACGCTGAGAACCTCGAATTTCAACCCTGGCAGCAGCGTGTCCACGATCTCCACTTCCTTTATGGGCAGCCCTCTCGCGAATATCTCGTCGATGCTCTTGATCTTGCCCTCCTGCACCATCCTGCCAAGCTCAGTCCGCGGGATCCAGCTCTCACGGGAGGCGATAGCGACCACCTCGAACCCCTAGCCCCTTGCCTCAGGATATAAACCGTGCGCTCACAGCGCAAGCTCCTGCAGAATCCTCTGCTTCACCTCCTCGAAGTGCTCGGGCAGCTTCTCTGGGTCCAGGCCCTGGGCGAGGTACTCCGAGAAGCGCATCTTGAAGAGCTCGGCGTCAGCCTCCTTCAGCATTGCTGCGTACTTCGCTATGTGCTCACCCCTTATCCTGTCCTCCGAGGGCAGAACCTCCTCACCAACGGGTATCGAGAGGCCTCCATCGACGGCGCCCTTCACCGCTGCGAAGACCCTGGCCCCCCTGACCGGCCTGTGGAGGCCTATGTCGGCGATAGCCTCCGCTATGCCCTTCTTCCTGGCCTTGAGGGCAGCGAGGAGGCCTAGGAGGTACAGGGCTGGCGTGTTCTTCCGCGAGGCCTTCCAGCCGTACCTCCGCAGCTCGTTCGAGTGCGCTGAGACCAGGGTTATGTCACCGCGCGGGTGCGCCTTCACAAGCTGGACCACAGCCACCCTGGAGAGTAACCTCACTACGAGACGCGGCTTGCCGGAGAGGATCAGCTTCCTCCTCTTGTAGTAGTTGGTCTTACCCTCCCTTCTGCGCTTAAGCGGAACCCTGTACCTGGCCCCTCGCGCCACCAGCACTCACCTTGATCAGGTTGTGCTCCCTTAGGTACAGCTTGAGGTGCGCCCTGCTCCTGAACATCCCTCCCTTAACGAGCCGGTACACCTCCCGGAAGGTCTTCGCGTCTATCAGACCCTTCTCCTTCAGCTCCTTCAGCAGCTTGCGCTGCGCACGCACTCTCAGGATCCACAGCCTCTTCTCGTCGTACCTGGGCCCCTTCCTGCTACCGGGCCCCCTCCTCCTACCCTGCCTCTTCTTGAGCGCGCGCAGCCTGGCGCGCCCGCGGGAGGGCGTGCTCTCCGGTCTGACGGAGATGACGCCTTCCTTTATCAGGCGCCTGACGTCATCCCTGCTTATTGCTGCGGCAGCGTCGTCTATGCGGCTCGGGTCTATCCATATCCTGCTCTCCCCAACCCCTAGCACCTCCGCCGCTAGCCTGCGAACGAGTCTCAGGTCCACCATCCTCACCCGGCATTGAGCACGGTGATGCCGAGCTCCTCAGCCCGCTTTATAATTTCTGCGCGCTTCCTCCTCCCCACGGTAGACGCTATCCTCACAGCCTGCCTCTTCGGGTCGATTCTCTCCAGCTCCTCAGGGGTGTGCACGATCACCTCCTCGTAGCCGGAGGGGTGCAGCCCTCTCGCCAGCTTGGGGCCGCGGTAGCCGACCTTGACCATCGGCGGGAAACCCTTCCTCTGCAGCCGTATCTTGTTGTCCAGGGAGTGCCGGGGGCTCCTCCAGGAGTCTCCGAGCCTCTTCAGGAACCAAGAGTTCATGCGGATGAACTCGGGCTTCCTCGCCTTGATCTCCTCCCTAAGCCTTAGAGCCCTCTCCACCTCCGGCGGCAGCTGCGGGCCAGAGATAGCAGCCTGTGGCCGCTCACCCCCGCTCATGGTGCGTCCTGTAACCTCTCCCATGGCGACCCGCCTCCCCCAGGCTCTGCGGCAGTTTAAAAGCTTCACGCGCCCACCTGGGGGAGCCTTCGGTTGGCGTCAAGCCGCCTGCGCGAGCAGCTAGCATGCTTCCTCGAGCGCCGCATACCTCATCCCACCTCACGAGGCGCGCGGGGGCGCCGGGAGTCGATGCAAGGCTGCTGAGGCAGGCCGGGGTTCTCGGCTTTCTAACCGGCACCACTAGCAGAGTATAAGGAAAGTATAAGGAAACAAAAACCCCGTGACGGCGCGCTACGAATGGTGTATTACCTGCTGTCTACTCTCCTCATTAGCGCGAGTAGACCGGCGGAGAACCATGTCAAGTTTACCGCCAGCATCGAGGCGACGAGACTCGTGCTTAGCGTGGCTGAAATGACAGCTTTCCTTACCAGCTCTACGGCGAGAGAGGGCGGGTTAAGCATCACCGCGACTTTAATGTGCACTGGTAGCACGTCCAGGGGGAAGTACAGAGGGCTTAGGTACGTCAAGGTAGCAGACGCGAGCGATGCGGCGATCGAGAGCTTCTGTAGATTCTTTACCTTGTAGCCGGCTAGAGACACCACCCCGATGATCCCCAGCGAGGCAACGTACGATGCGAGAAGGACTGAGAACAGGGATGCCGGGGAGAAGCCGAGGTACGGGAGAGCTAGCAGCCAGACGAATGCGGAGACCACCAGCCCGCCGGTAGCGGATACGAGGAACCTGTACAGCAGCACCACCCACAGGGGCAGTGGAACCTGCAACACCCTGTCGAGAGCCTCGAGGCTCGTCTCGGCCAGAAAGTAGATCGCAGCGACGGTGGCACCGCTAATCGTCCCCCCGATGATCATGCCCGTGACAACGACCTTCTCCAACCCAATGGAGGAGCCGTAGAGAGCTAGCCCCAGGGGGGTAATGACCATGGCTATGGCCCAGGAGAGCATTGGTGAGAGCAGCAGCTCCGACCTCCTCCTGAAAAGACCCCTGAACTCGTAGACCAGCAGCGCGGAGGAGATCCTCAGGTAGTCGCGCACATCCACGTTGCGCTCACCTAAACGACTCTAGAAACCCTTAGATCCTCAACCTCCCCCTTGCTCATCAAATCCTCTACAAGTTTAAGCACCGTAGCCCTATCACTAACTACCAGCTCCACGGATATAGGTATTGTAACGTCTGGAGGGGCGTTAAAGACGGCCCCGACACGCGCGCCGATTGGTAGCTGGGAGGCATCGGTATCCACCCAGACCACAGAGATGCTTGAACCCCCCTCAAGGCTGCCCACATCTATCCCTAGGCTCCTGAGCAACGCCGCGTAGTCGACCTCCACCTTTCGAACCTCTACCTCAGAGCCATACTGCCCCAGAAGCCTTCGAGGATCCCCGGCCTGAGGCTTCCAGGAGAGCTTAGCGGCCACCAGGTAGCCTCTCTGCAGCTTGTCCGACATTCCCGCAAACCGCTCATAGCTGTAAACACCCTCTACGGTTCCATTCCTCAAGACCACCACGTCTGCCTCCAGCTCATTCACGAGATCGATCTCGTGAGTAGCTAGAAGGGTGAGCGAGCCCTTCGACAACCTCCTGACGAGGTCCACGGTTCTCCGTCTCCCGTCGCTATCGAGGTTGGCCGTGGGCTCGTCGATTAGTACGTAGGGGGCTTTCCTCAGGAGGAGCTTCGACAACTCCAGCCTCTTCCTCTGTCCCGCGCTCAGCTTAAGTATCGGCTCCTTCAGCACACTCTCAAGGCCGAAGTAGGAGACAGCTTCCTGGAAGTCCCCCCTCAAGCTCCTCGGGGTCGTCTGGAGGTAGAACGACAAGTAGCTCGCACACTTCTCAAAAGCATCTGTCAGCGGCGTGTCGGCCACATATGCTATCGCCCCCTTAACCTCGTGATCCCTGTACGGATCCCTCCCGCCTACAAGGACTCTCCCCCTCTCTGGCTTCAGTATGCCCGCGGTGAGCCTCAGAACAGTTGTCTTTCCACTCCCATTAGGGCCTAGAAGGACATATACGCCCTTCCCCTCGGTCTCAAACGTAATACTACGTAACACGTACTTGTATACATCCTTAAGCGCCACTCCCTCGTTCATGCCTTTACACCCTCTTCCCCAGGCTCGCCCAGCTCTAAAACCTTCTCTGAGCACTTCTCGCCAAAGGAGGCTAAAAGCTTTAGCACCTCTCCGGCTTTAACACCGGAACTTACAGGCTCCAGGGCCCTCTTAACCAACAGGTAGGACGCAGCCTTGAAGCTCGCAGCTGAAGCATCGTTTTTCTCGGTGTCTGCTGTGTAGAATGCCTGTAGCACCCTGTAGGCCTTCTCTTGAAGCACATTTGAGAGAGCTTTTAGAGCAGGGTGCTCCTTATACGTCCACAAGAGCAGCTCACCAATGTTTACCCCAGCCTTCTCAGCCTCGTTTAGGTAGTGCTTCTCAACGAGAGCCGCCGAGCCCGCATCAGCTTCAGCGTAGACCTTTAAGGCGTAGTACAGCGAAACTCCCTCAATAACCCAGCGGGGACACCCTGGAAGAATCCCCGAGGAGTAAAGGTACGATGACAAGACGTCGCTGAGAGCCGAGACCATCTCGAACGGTTTCTCTCTATCTAGGAGGAAAACCCCAAAGGCGTCCACTGAGGCTAAATCAAAAGCGTGCAGTTGGAGTACCACCTGGTCATAGCTTTTCTTCGCGATCAAAACTACCTTTTTCAAGCATACTTCATAGTCACAGAGCCTCTTAAGCATTCCGGCGAAATCAATCTTCAAAGACTCACATGCATCTGGATCACCCTTACAGATAACTTCAACAGGCAAATCTCCTCCACTAGCATTTGTTTCTATACAATGCTCACAAACATCCTCTTCCTTTTTGATACTCCTGTTATTAAACACCACTGCTCTTATTCGGTAAAGACGCTCTTTATTTTTCCCTATCAATAGATCATGATCGATCATGATAATTCTTTAAAGTACGCAAAAAGCATGCGCAGAGAAAACATGAATACACCTACTTGCCGCGCGCTGGTGAATCCCTACCCTAATACACGTAGGCTAGCAGAACTCCTCCTATGCCTTTCTCCTTTGCCTCTCGGTGCGACATCACTCCCTGGGAGGTGGAGACTATGAGTATGCCGATGTCGCGCGAGGGTAGGTACATCCTCTCCCACTGGTCGAAGGTGTTCTTCTTGACCGGGAACCTGGGCTTGATGACTCCGCAGTTGTTTATCCTGCCTAGCAGCTTCACGACGAACTTGCCCCCGCGCCCATCGTTGACGTACTCGAAGCCCTCGATGTAGCCGTGGTTGCGCATCACGTTGAGCACCGCCGCTATCAGCTTGGAGGCTGGGTAGATCACGCACTCGCGCTTGCCGACGCTCTCAGCGTTCTTGATCACGGCCATCGCGTTAGCGAGGGTATCCATCATCATGGCTCGAGCACCTCAGGCGCTCAGGAGTACTTCTTAAAGCCTATCTGCTCGGCGACCTCGCGGAAGCAGCGCCTGCACAGGTTGAGGCCGTACATGCGTATAATGGCCTCGTGGGTCCCGCACCTCACGCAGCGCCGGGCACCCTTACCGTACTTCCTCTTCTTCGGCGGGTGCAGCTTCCCCATGCTCACCTCCCCCTAATAACGCGTACTCCGAGTATCTTCTCGAGGAACATTATCGTTTCCTCCTTCGTCACGCGGTGGCGCAGCGGGACCTTGGACCTCTTCCTCCTGCGCCTGGCGACCCTGTATCCAGGTCTCTCCATGGCGACTATCACGTCGAAGCCGAAGATCCCGACTTCGGGGTCGTACTTCACCCCTGGGAGCAGGATGTGCTCCTTCACTCCGAAGGCGAAGTTGCCGTGCTTGTCGATGCTGCTCTCGGGTATCTTGTAGTCGACCGCTGCGAGGGCCCTCTTCAGGAAGGATATCGCCTTCTCGCCCCTGAGGGTCACCATCACCGCTATGTTCTCACCCCTCTTTATCCCGAACTCCTTGATCGTCTTCCTAGCTCTCCTGAACGAGGGCTTCTGCCCTGTGAGCTCCTCCAGGAGCTTGGCCGCCTTCGCCAGCCGCTCGCCGCTCTCGCCCACACCCATGTTGACCACAACCTTGCCTATGAAGACTCTCCGCATCGGGTGCCCTACGTCCAGGTAGGGACCTTTGCCCGCGCTCATCGCGGCACCACCGTCACGAGAGGCTTCTCCCTGCCAACGGGGAACACGTACTCCGCAACTGTCCTCGTGACGCCTCCCTCGCCGCTGAGCACTACTAGCGCATCTCTCCTCTTGAACACCTGCTGCACGCTCTCAATCCGGCCCAGGAACCCCACGTTCCTCCCGTCCACCACTACGGAGAGGACCCCCGGCTCGAAGGGTATGTGCTCCAGGATCGTCCTGGTCTTCAGGTCGAAGAGCACTGAGTCCATGGTGCGGTACGGTGCCTCCACGGGGTTCCTCGGGTCCTTGACCCTGACCAGGTAGTTCCTGCCGTCGTGGAAGGTGAGCTGTATGTGCCCGCCCTTGACCGTGGTCTTCCTCTTCACCCTGAGGAGCTTCAGGTGGGCCTCCTCGGGGGGTATCTCGACGAGGACTAGCTTGCGCGGCCTGCCCGGGACAACCCTGTAGTACTTCTCCTCGGGTATTATGTGGAGCACGTCCATCAGGCCCACCGGGTACTTGTAGTCGGTGACAACCCTCCCGTCGACCTCGACCTTGCGCT
>JAJHRT010000053.1 GCA_020833575.1 Thermofilum sp.
CGGTGGTTTCCTACGCTAACGGGTACTACGGCTACCTAGCCCCGCGGGGCAGCAGGGACTACGAGTACCTCTTCGAGCTTGTGAGCGAGGACGAGAAGCAGAGGATACTAGGCGCCGCCACCGCCCTGCTAGCAGGCTACACCGGCACCCAGCGGTCCTCGGCGCTGGAGCGGTAAACAGCTTCTAGCAGCTCCTGGTTCCTCACACCCTCCTCGAGCGTTGGGTGGTAGTTCTCCGCGGAGCCCGCCAGGAACTCGAAGAACCTCTTGAGGAGCAGCATGTACGAGTAGACCCAGCCCTCGAAGCTCTTGGAGAGAGGCCACAGCAGGTCAGGGTAGACCTCCTCGAACCCCCTCGTTATCCTTTCGACACGCCTAGTCTCCCTCCGGAACACGTACAGGAGGTGAGGCTCCACCAGGGAGAACCTTAGGCCACCCTTATCCCCGTGGATCTCCACCCGCATCTGCTCCTCGAAGCCGGGAGACACCTTCGAGGCTTCCACCAGGCCGCGCGCCCTGCCCGCGTACTCCAGGATCGCGAAGCCGAGGTCCTCCACGTCGACCTTCCTCACGCTGCCGGTCTGAGGGTCCAGGCGCTCCTCAACAAGCGTGTAGACCTTGCCGTAGATCCTGCTCACGCGCAACCCTGTAAGGTGCTCAGCCAGGTCCAGCAAGTGCACACCCAGGTCGGCCATCACGCCTCCGCCCGCCACCTCCCTGCTCATCCTCCACTCGAAGGGGGTGTCCTTGTACGCGTGCTTGGCGTGCGCGATAACCCCCCTGAACTCGAGAACCTCTCCGATGTCACCGTTCAGAACCAGCTCGCGGGCTGTAACAGCCGCAGGGGTGTAGCGGGAGACGAGGCAGACGGCACCATGGCGGCCGGCCCTGCGCGACGCGTCAAGTATCCTCTTCGCGCCCTCGAGGCTCGTTGCCACAGGCTTCTCGAGCACGATGTGCGCCCCTGCCTCGAACGCCCTCACAGCGTAGTACTCGTGCAGGTTGTTCGGGGCCGCGATCAGCACCACGTCGAGATCCCTGAAGAAGCCGCTCTCATCCGTGGTCCACTCCTTGAAGCCAAACCTTCTCGCGAACTCCTCCGTCTTCGAGGCAGTCCTGCCCAGAACCCGGGTTAGCTCGACCTCAGGTAGGCGCCCAGACCTCGCGGAGAACCTCAGAGCGTTCAGGGACCACGCCTGGGCAGTAGCCGACCAGCCCGCGCCCACCAGCCCTACTCTTAACCGCAACGGAGTTCCCCTAGAACGAGAGCTTCCGCAGCTTCTCCTCCATGTCGATCGGCTTCGGCGGGAAGTCCGGCAGCTGCTGGTAGAGGAGCTTGATCCCCATGTCCAGGAGCTTGAGGAGCGCCTTGTGGTCCTCAGGGCCTATGTCGAATGTCTTCTCCACCTTCACGCGACCCGGCCTGTGGCCCATCTGGCCCAGCTGGACGAAGCTCGGCTTTACCCCCGAGCTCTCCACGAACTTCAGCACGTCCACCGGGTTCTCGAAGAGGGCGAGGATCTTGTGGTTGTTCAGCGCGTTCTTCACCTTGCTGGCGGCCTCATCCACCGTTAGCACCTCCACGTGCACGCCGGGAGGCGCCAGCATGAGCTGGAGCTGCTTAAGCGCGGGGTTCTTGGCGATCTTATCGTTGACTACCCATATCGCCGTCGCGCCGAACTTCTTCGTCCAAGCCGCTGTCACCTGCCCGTGGATGAACCTGTCGTCAATCCTGATGAACAGGTTGTCAGCAAGACTCATGCCCCAGCACACCCCCGCTCTAGCCGGCCTACCTCGTTATCCCTCAACTCCTTTTAAAGACTTCGGAAAGAGCTGTATAGCACGCTACCTCTCGTGGGACGCAGCGATGCGCCTGTACGTGTGCCTAACCCCCCTGACGGCGATCGAGAGCTCCAGGATGTTCTCGGGGACCGCAACCCCCATCCGGTAGCCCGAGTCGCCTATGTGGTGTATGTCGCAGCCGCAGGCCTTAGAGGCGAGAGCAATCTCCCTTATCACGCCGGCCCGCGCCCCCTCCTGCGACGTGCCAATGGTGCACATAACCACAGCGTCGTACCTCTGCGCTAGCTCCACAGCTCTTCTCACCTCGTCAGGCGAGGAGCCAGGCACAGTGTAGGGTGCGGGGATGAGGAGCCCGTCAGCCCCCGAGGCCAGCACCTCTTCTATCAGTGCTAGGTCGTACATCTTCTCGACCCTAACTCCTCCGCTGTGCATCTTACCGCCGAGGACCAGCGCTCTCCCGCCTGCGGTCTTACTAGCAGTCTCAACCCCCTGAGCAATCCTCCTCCACGTGACCCCTAGACCTGGGTTCCCGGTCACGACAATCATGCGGGAGCCTAGAGCCAGGCTTGTCTCGACGGTCTCCTTAGAGAGAGTCCTACCAGCCGGCAGCACGCCTGGATCCACCGCCTCGAGGTTGTTCCCCACAAACCTCAGGATGAAGCGGGACAGGTCGGCGATGCTGCGGATGCTCTCCGGCACACCCTCCACTCTGAAGTTGAGCACATCCACCATGTTCAGCAGGACTATGTCCGCTCCGAAAGCTGCAGCCAGCTCCACGTTTGAAATTCCGTCCACCATTGGTGGCGCTGTGACTACAACCTCTGCAGCCACAACTCTCCCCTCAGAGCTGATCACGGCTTCCTTAAACTCTCGCGCGGAAATGCTTGCAAGCTCCCTACCCCAGAGGTCCAAAACCCTCTTAGGCATACAGCTCTCTCGGTAAGGCGGTTACACATCATATAAACTAAACTATTGCGTAGAAATATTTAAATAGGGATCCCTCCGATGGTAACATCGTATGGCGACCATAGGCCCCTTCGAGGTCGGCATCCTAGGTCTCCTGGCCTTCATCTTCGGCCTGGACTACATCTGGGTAACACCTCTAGGCATATGGCGCCCCGTGGTGGCTGGCACTCTCACAGGCATTATCCTCGGCGACCCGATTACAGGCCTTATCGTGGGCTCGCTGCTAGAGTTCGTCTTCGCGGGGCTCTTCACGATCGGAGGCGGCACGGTCCCCGAGGCAGCCTCAGGCACTATAGCCTCAACGGTTGTTGCGATAGCCCTGGGGTTAAAGCCTGAGGCGGCAGTGCCCCTAGCCATACCGATCGCCGTTCTCACCATGAACCTGGAGATCGTCGTGAGGTCATTTGACGCAGTCTTCACGCACTGGGCTGATAGGGAGATTGAGCGTGGAAACTATGATAGAATACCTTTGATCAACATTGTAGGCGCTATTCCGTGGGGTCTCAGCAGGGCTATACCGATCTGGGCTTTTACAGGCCTTCTAGCAATTAACCCGCAGGCAGTGAAGGCTGCGATAGACGCGATTCAAGTGGTGCACATCGGCCCGTGGACCATAAGGTTCTGGGACGCGATGGCCACAGCCGGTGCGGTGCTTCCTGCGCTGGGTGCCGCTATACTAATGAAGATGATGATCTCTAGGAGGAACGTGTGGTTCTTCATACTCGGCTTCGCGCTCGCCGCATACCTCAAGCTCAGCCTGGTCGCGATAGCCTTGGTAGGCGGGGCGGTCATCGCCGCGCTCTACTACATGCTACACAGGGATGTCTTCGAGGGAGCTGCGGCGCCGGCGACTCCTCCGGCTGGTAAGGCCACCACGAGGGACTTCCTCAGGTGGTTCGGCGTCTCGTGGTTCATCCAGTCCTCTTGGAACTACGAGAGGATGATGGGCACGGGCTTCGCGCACGGCATGCTCGAGATCGAGAAGAAGCTGAGGAAGGATCCCGAGGAGCTCAAGTCGTGGATGAGGCTCCACAACGAGTTCTACAACACTGAGCCGCACCTGCACAACGCGATCTACGGCATGGCCATCTCCCTTGAGGAGCAGGGAGCAGACCAGGAGACGATCAGGGGCATCAAGACGGCGCTTATGGGACCCTTCGCTGGCCTCGGCGACTCAATCATGTGGTTCACCCTGCTGCCCATCGCCTTCCTGCTGGGAGCATCCCTGGGAGTCCAGGGCAACATCCTCGGACCCGTGATCGCCCTGCTCATCTGGATCCCAGTATCCTGGGCTGTGAAGTACTACACGCTCGTCTACGGCTACAGGTACGGCCTCTCGCTGGCCGAGGTCCTCAAAGGCGAGGTGCTGAAGGTGGCTAGAGAGGCCATCGCCGCCTTCGCTATGGCCATCATCGGCGGCATCGCGGCGACCTACGTGAGGGCTACAACACCCATTGTGCTGGCGGCGTACGCCGGGCAGCAGATCGAGCTGCAGCCGATTCTCGACCAGTTCATGCCCTCCCTCCTACCGCTGCTCTTCACGCTCTACGCCTACTGGCTGATCAAGACCAAGGGCTACAGCTACGGCAAGGCGGTCATCATACTCTTCCTCACAGCGTTCATCCTCGCAATAATCGGAGTCCTAGGCTGAACAAGGAGGAAGCTTCTAAAGAAAAAACCTTTTCTTTACTTCTTTGCTCTCTCGAGGGACCAGAGGATGCCCTCTACAACTCCCTCGCCGTAGCTACTTCTGGATACGAAGTCTGCCTTCTCCTTCAGCTCGGGGTGAGCATTACCCACGGCCACTCTGACGTCAGCTACCTCGAACAGCGGTAGGTCTAACAGGCTGTCACCCACGGCTACTTTCACCCTGGGGCGCCACCCGCTCACTGCTAGAAGCCTCTCCACGCCTAGCTTCTTGTCCAGGTCCGGGGGCGCGATGGCGTAGGTTCTTGAGCCGACTTTCACGAGCTTCGCCGGGTGCCTGACGGCGACCTCGCTCACGAGCACCTGGGCCTGTTCGTAGTAGTCCTGGTCGACGTAGTAGAGCACGTACCCGTTGTTCGCAGCAGGTAGCCTCGCCCTAGCCGAGGAGAGCACCTCGTCCCAGTACACAGGCTTGAAGAGGACCAGGTAACCCCTCCCGGGGAAGTAGAGAGCGGACCCGAGCTCTAGGACAAACGCGTCGAAAACCTCTGCTTGTGCGACGAAGCTGAGAATGTCCTTGAGGGGTCTCGCGGTCACAATTACCAGCTTCAAGCCTTGATCCCTCTTAAGCCTCGATAGAGCCTCGAGGGTGCGGGAATCCATGGGTTCGTTCTCCCGTGCCAGCGTCCCGTCGTAGTCTAGCAGGTAGAGCGGCTCACCACCCTCGCAGCCCCTAGCGGGTGAAGCATCAGCACGCATCGTAAGCTACCTCCAGGCGAGCTACCTCCTCAGGATTCTCGACAGCAGACCTCTCTCCTCCCTCTCGACCTTCTCGGTGAGCTCTCTCAGGTCGCTGCCTACGAAGACTCTCACCCCGTCCTTGGCGGCCTGGCGGACCTTGCCGAGCATGTCCTCGATGCTGTCTCCCTCGTAGGAGAGCATCTCAATCAGCATCGGCATATTGAAGCCCGTGAGCACAGCCCTCGCCCTGCCCTGCTGGAGCAGCATCAGGGCAGCCCTGGAGGGAGTCCCCCCGAAGAGGTCGGTCACGATTATCGAGTCCTCGCCAGCCTTCGCGGAGAGCTTATCGTAGAAGTTCTCCAAGCTCTCCCCCTCCAGAAGGTCAACGCACTCAGCTCTCTCGTAGACGGAGACACCCAGTATCATTGCCACAGCCTCGAGCATGGCGCAGCCAAGCCTGCCGTGCCCAGCCACAACCAGCTTCATAGCGGAGCTCCCTGCAGCAGAAGGGACTCTTCGCAGCATATAGGCTTTCCGCAGCGCAGCCGCGGAGTACAGCACCCCGGCACTCAGCGAACGCGGGCATGGAGAAAAGTCTTTTTAAGTACTTCCTCTTGCGTGCGGCACCAGCGATCAATGGTACTGGAGGAAAAAGACTCCGGTTGCAGAGGGATCCTCCTCAGAGGGGCTTGATCGCTTCGAAGTACTTCTCCAGGTACTTCATGTTCTTCTCTATCCCTCCTGGCACGTTAGCGCTCACCCACACCTCGGGTGCTAAGCCCCTCTCGATCATCTTCTCAACAGTCCTTATGTTGAGCAGCTGGAGTATGAAGGAGTTCACGATCGTTGAGACGGGGGCAACCCGGATGCCGAGGGTCTCCACCTCGTAGGCTGCGTCGCCCTCGGGGACCTTGTTGTCGATTGTCACGTCCACTACTTCGTACAGCTTCTTGCCGAGGGGGTTCTCGGGCGGGACCCTCCTCGAGTACTCGACAGAGGTTACACCGATCACGTGGAGGCCACGCTTCTTCGCGCTCACCGCCATCTCGACGGGCACCGCGTTCTTGCCCGAGTTGGAGACCACTATCAGCGTGGAGCCGGGCTTAACCCCGGCGGAGTTGAGAAGGACGTCGGCGTAGCCCGAGAGCCTCTCCAGCAGCGTGCTCTTAATAGCGCCGTTGAGCGCCGAGATTGAGAGGTCCAGCAGGGGGTAGACCCTCACGAGACCCCCCGCCCTGTAGAACATCTCGA
>JAJHRT010000055.1 GCA_020833575.1 Thermofilum sp.
CCCATTCTGACCGCGTGCTCCAGGTCGAGGCCAAGCCCGTACATCGCCGCGATCACCCCGACCAGCACGTCGCCGGAGCCCGCGGTGGCCATGCCCGGGTTCCCCGAGAGGTTCACGTATACCCTGCCGTCAGGGGTTCCTATCAGGGTGTGCGCGCCCTTGAGGACCACGATCGCGTTGAGCTCCCTGGCAGCCCTCCTGACCACGCCCACCCTGTCCCTCCTTATCTCCTCCACCGGGAGGCCGGTGAGCCTGGACATCTCGCCGAGGTGCGGTGTGAGCACCGTGTACCCCCTCCTCGCCTTTAGCGCCTCCGGGTGCCTGGCCACCGCCGTCAGCCCGTCGCCGTCCACGATCACGGGCCGCTCCACCCTGGGCAGGAGGTCGGCGACGAGCCTCATTGTCTCCTCGTTGGTCGAGAGGCCCGGCCCCACGGCGACGATGTCGGAGGCTTCCGCGAGCTCCAGCAGCCTGGGCAGGTTGCTGTACGCGATGCTCCCCGCGCTAGTCTCCTCCAGCGGCACGTAGACGACCTCGCTGCCCCTGGAGCCCAGGTGGGGCACGATGCTCCTGACGGTGGCGAGCCTCGAGTAGCCCCCGCCCGCCTTGAGGAAGCTCATCGAGGCGAGGTAGGGCGCCCCCAGGTAGCCCACGGCCCCCGCCACGAAGAGGGCCTTGCCGTAGTCGCCCTTGTGGGTGTCGGGCCTCCGCGGCGGCAGAGGCACAGGGTCGTTGGTCTCGGCGAGGACCCTGGGGTCGTTGATGAGCTGCGGTGGGTACGAGATGTGGGACACGTAGAGCTCGCCGCAGAGCTCAGCCCCGGGGTAGAGGAGGTTCCCCAGCTTCGGCAGCCCGAAGGCCACGGTGAAGTCCGCGCGCACAGCAGCGCCCATCACCTGCCCCGTGTCCCCGTGCACCCCCGAGGGTATGTCCACGCTCACAACCACAGCCCCGGACTCGTTCACCAGCTCGATCACCCTCCTGTACAGCCCCTCGACCGGCCGCGAGAGCCCCACGCCGAAGAGCGCGTCGATAACGACGTCGCAGCGGGCTAGGCCCTCCTCCAGCTCCCCCAGGTTGCCCTCGCCCACCCACGTGACGGGGATCCCGGCCCTCACAGCCCTCTCCAGGTTCCTCCTCGTCAGCTCGGCGAGCCTACCCTCCTCCCCCACCATGAAGGCCTCGACGCGGGCGCCGAGCGAGTGGAGAACCCTGGCGGCGACAAGCCCATCACCGCCGTTGTGGCCCGTGCCCGCGACCACCACCACGCCCAGGCCGCGGGCGCCGAAGACCTCGTCCACCAGCCTGGCCACCGCGGCGCCAGCGTGCTCCATGAGAACCTCCCCGCTGAGCCCGAAGAGCTCCTCGGCCTCCGAGTCCAGCCTCCTGATGTCCTCGACGCTCGCGACCTTCACGTGGAGCATACGCGCAGCCGCAATGTAAAGCTATCCCCTCGCGCGCAGGTGACGCCCCCGGCGCACCTTAGGGGGTGAGCTGCGATCTCGAGGAGGAAAAGCATAAAGCTGTATACACGGTTGTAAGGTTGTGAGCATCAAGACTACGTTTGTGCTGCCCAAGGAACTGTACACCGAGCTGAAGAGGAGGGCTGTGGAGGAGGGCAGAACCATGAGGGAGCTTGTTATAGACGCGCTACTCCAGTACCTGTCCAGCGCGAAAAGGCAAGGGAGGCTGCTCGAGGTGCTCTTAGCACCTGTGGAGGGGGCCGGCCCCGAGGATTTCAGGGAGTATGAGTACGAGGACGTGGGTGGTTAACCTTGAACGTGATGATAGACACTCAGCTCTGGGTTCTGGCGAAGAAGAAGCCAAGCCCCAGCCGCTTCCCCTCAAGGGACGAGTACAAGAGGGTTCTGAGGGCGCATGAGCTGGCTAGGGAGTTTTTCGCTAAAGAGTACCCGCGCTCCCGGATCTACATGTCCATCCACCAGATGGCAGAGATCTTCCATGCACTAGCCTTTAGAGGGCAACGAGTGCCTGTCGAGGAGGCTAGGATGCTCCTAGAGGAGATAGCAGCCGACCCCAAGGTGGTTAAAGTTCCATTGACGCTGGAACATTACAGGGAGGCTGCCAGCGAAAGCTCACGTACGGGAATCCACATCTGGGACTACCTCTGCCTCCTTCCCGTGAAGGATTACGTAGACGTGGTCTACTCTACAGACCCCCACTTCAGGGAGCTCTGCAAGAGCTACGGGCTAGAGCTCATAAATCCCGTCGAGTACTGGGGAGAATCATAGTTTCGCGGACGGTTAAACATAACTGCCTCTGTTATCTGGGCCGGTGCGTGAAAGCGAGGGAGCTGGCTCTCTCGGCAGTGCTCGCGGCGATGTACGCTGCCGCGGTGGTGCTCCTGTCCCCCGTATCCTTCCTGCCCTGGCAGGTGAGGGTTGCCGACGCGCTGCTGATGCTGAGCACGGTCCTGGGCTGGCCCGCCGTCATCGGGGTCACTGTGGGCTGCTTCGTGGGCAACCTGCTGGCGGCGCCGTGGGGCTCAGCCTTCCTGGCCGCGGTCGACGCAGTGCTCGGGAGCCTCGCGAACCTCGCAGCCAGCTACCTCGGGCTCAAGGTCGGCCTGGGCAGGGGCTTCTGGTGGAAGGTCGCCGCGGCAGCGGTGGAGGTGGCCGTTGTCTCCCTGGTCGTGGGGTTCTACCTGAAGTACCTGCTGCTCTGGGCCTTCAGCACGGACGTGCCGCTGTGGCTCAGCGTGGCCGGGGTGCTGCCGGGCTCCATCGTGTCGATCGGGGTCCTCGGCACGGGCCTGGCGGTCCTCGTGGAGCGCAGGCTGAGGCCCGCGGGGGTCGCGAGCCGGCTGGGCGCGGAAGAAGCCAAGTGATTTGCTTAAGCATATATTTCTGCGCGGCGTTCCAGGCGCGGTAGAGCATGGTGTACGGGCACATTGGTAAGAGGGTGCGGCTCTCCAGGATCCTCCCCGACGGCAAGTCCGTGATCTTCGCCTTCGACCACGGTGTCGAGCACGGCCCCGCGGACTTCCCGCCGGAGCACGTGAGGCCCGAGAAGATACTCTCGAAGGTCGTGGACGCTGTGGATGCGATCATGATGCTGCCGGGTGTCGCCAGGCTCACGAGCGAGGTGTGGGCGGGCAGGGTGCCCGTGGTGATCAAGGTGACCAGCAGGACCTCCCTGAGGCCTGAGCAGGAGAGGCTCCTGCAGAGCCCCTTCGGGGTGGTGGAGGACGCTGTGGCCCTCGGGGCCGACGGCGTGGCGGCGACCGTGTACTGGGGTAGCCAGTACGAGGACGAGATGCTGCGCACGTGGGTTCAGGTGAGGCGCCGGGCGGACCTCTACGGCCTGCCGTGCCTCCAGCTAGCCTACCCGAGGGGCCCGGCGATCAAGAACATGTACGACGTCGAGGTCGTGAGGTACGGGGCCAGGGCGGCGGCCGAGAGCGGCGCCGACCTGATCAAGACCTACTACACGGGGAGCACCGAGACCTTCAGGCTGGTCGTGGAGGCTGCCTCGGGCGTGCCGGTGCTGATGAGCGGCGGTGCCAGGGCTCCAACCCTCCTGGACTTCCTCAGGGTGGTGAAGAGCGTGATGGACGCCGGGGCGCAGGGCGTGGTCGTGGGGCGCAACATCTTCCAGCACGAGAACCCGAGGGGCGCCGCCAGGGCCATCTCCGCGGTTGTTCACGAGGGCAAGAGCCCCGAGGAGGCGCTGAAGCTGGCTGAGTAGGCGGTCGGGCGGCCATGTACGACGTGGTCACCGTCGGGCACATACTCCTCGACCTGAGGTTCTGCGTGGAGCGCTTCGCCACGCCCGACAGGGAGAGCCCCATAACCAGCCAGAGCCACAGCGTTGGGGGGTCTGCGGCGAACGTCGCGATAGGGGTGAGGAGGCTGGGCGGGCTGTCCAAGGTCATCGGCAAGGTGGGCTTCGACGACTTCGGCAAGAGCGCTCTCGAGGACCTGGCGAGGGAGGGGGTGGACATCTCCAACGTGAGGATCGACGCGCTGGGGGGCAGGACGGGCTTCACGGTGGTGATCATCGACAGCCAGGGGCAGATCGCGATGTACGGCTTCAAGGGCGCCGCGGAGGAGCTCCTCCCGGAGGAGGTGACGCCCCAGGCTGTGAGCAACGCCAGGTTCATGCACATTGCCAGCCTGAGGCTGGACACCTCGATCCACGCGGCCAGGCTCGCGAAGGAGAGGGGGATCACCGTGACCTGGGACCCGGGGAGGGTGCAGGCCCAGCTGGGGCTGGAGAAGCTCAAGCCCATCGTGAGCCTGGCCGACATCATCTTCCCCAACGAGCTCGAGGCCAAGGCGATGACGGGGGAGGACAGCATTGACGGCGCGGTGGACACCCTGCTCAGCGCGGGCCCCAGGATCGTGGTGGTGAAGAGGGGGGCGAGGGGCGTGTACGTGGCCACCCAGAGCCAGCGCTTCGAGGTCCCAGCCTACCTGCCTGGGAGGGTTGTCGACACGACGGGGGCTGGTGACGCGCTCGTCGCCGGGATGATCATCGGCCTCAAGAGGTACGGGCTGCAGGACGCGGCCAGGTTCGCGACGATAGTCGCCGGGATGAAGGTCACGAGGCTCGGCTCCCACGAGATACCGAGGCTCGAGGAGGTCGAGGCGGAGATGCTCCGCATAGGCTGGCGCCCCGGGGTCCCGCCCCTCGAGGAGAGGTGGCCCAGCCTTGGAGTGGACTGAGAGGTTCAGGAGGTACGCGCTGGACGAGCTCTTCGACTCCGTGCTCTACGCGGAGATGGCTAGGCGGGAGAGGGACCCGCGCAACAGGGAGGTACTGGAGGAGATGAGCAGGGAGGAGCGGGAGCACTACCTCTTCTGGAGCAGGCTGGGCGGGCAGGTGGAGCTGGGGCCGCGGGACAGGGCCAGGCTCAGGGCCGCGCTGCTGATGAGCAGGGTTTTCGGGAAGGTCTTCACGGTCAAGCTCCTGGAGATGCACGAGGAGGGCGTTGTAAGGGAGTACGAGGAGGTGCTCGCGACCGCCAACCTGGCGCCGGAGGACAGGGAGCAGCTCAGGAGGATAATCGAGGACGAGAGGGAGCACGAGGGCTACATGGCCGGGCAGATCGACGAGGTGAGCGTGAGGTACCTGGGCAGCCTGGCCCTCGGGATGAGCGATGCGATCATCGAGCTATCCGGCGTGCACGCGGGCTTCCTCGGCTACACCTCCTCCTCGCTGCAGACGGGCATCGCGGGCTTGATAGTGGGTGTGAGCGCATCGATGTCCATGGCGGCGGCAGCCTACGTGCAGGCGAAGCAGGAGGTTGGCAAGAGGCCCGGCCTCAGCGCCCTGCTCACAGGCCTCATGTACATGGTGACAGTGCTCGCCCTCACAGCACCCTTCCTGGCCAACCTGCCCATCTACACCGCCCTGGCCGCCTCAGTGGCGGTCGCGCTGGTGGTGCTAGCCGCCTTCACCTTCTACAGCTCGGTCATCCGCTCCGCACCCTTCCTGAGGGAGTTCCTGGAGACCACGCTCGTGGTGTTCCTCGTCGTGGCGGCAGGCTACGCCTTCGGGGAGTTCGTGCGCAGCCTGGGCTTCCAGGTCTAGCCTGGCAGCCTGGCCCCGTAGGCGTCTAGGCTGACGAGCTCCCTCAGCTCCTTCCTGGGCCTGGGCTTGGGCTCGACCGCCGGGAAGCCCACCGGGAAGATGGCCACGGGAAACAGGTGGTCGGGCGCCCCGATGATCCTCCTTATCTCCTCGGCCTTATTCAGCGTGTATATCCACACGGTCGCTAGGCCCACGCAGTGCAGGGCCAGCCAGAGGTAGGTCGCCACGATGGCCCCGTCCTGCATGTACGAGTCGGGGGCCTGCCGCGTGTCCGCGAGCACCACTATGGCCAGGGGGGCTCTGGCCACGGGTGAGGACCACTCGTGTATCCTCGAGAGCTCCTCTATCCTCCCCCTGTCCCGGACCACCACGAACTCCCAGGGCTGCCTGTTGTGCGCGCTTGGAGCGTGCCTCGCGAGGTCCAGCGCCCTCAAAACCAGGTCGAGGGGGACGGGGTCGGGCTTGAAGCGCCTGACGCTCCTCCTGCTCAGGAGAAACTGGGCGCAGGGCAGCTCCGCAGCCACGCGGAGCGAGGCAGCCGCTTGGACAAATACCTTTCGCACGCGCGCGCGGTAGGTTTAAGTAGCCTTCCCGGCCCAGCTGGCAGGTGGGAAGCGGGGGCCCTGAGGTCAGGTATGCGCGCGTGGTAGGCGGGCCGCTCCGCACGAACTCGTACATTGTGTACTCGCAGGGCGTGGGCATCGTGGTGGACCCGGGCGTGGAGGCTGAGAGGATCTGGGAGGCGCTGCG
>JAJHRT010000148.1 GCA_020833575.1 Thermofilum sp.
AGAGGGGAGCGGGCTGCAACCGCGTAGCGGCCTGAGGTGGGGGCGCGGGTGCCTGTGAGGGGGCCTGTGGCGAATATCAGCGGGTTCTCGGGAGACAGGGGCTCTGGCTTGCCCGCCGCGAGCTCGGAGAAGAGCGCGGCGGCAACGGACGCTCCGCCGATGAACTGCTGGTACAGGCTCCCCGGCACCTCTAGGCGCCTCACCTCTCGCCTTCCGAGGTCGACCAGGGCGAAGACGCCGCGGTAAGGGGTGGGCACTAGGCTACACCCCTCCTCGCTAGGTAGATCTCCCTCTCGAGCTCCAGCACCTCCTCAGGGAGGGGGTGGGCTCCGCCTAGCAGGCTCGAGAGCGCGCTGATCAGCGCCGCTCTCTCCAGGTACACTAGCGCGTCGAGCGCCTCCTCCAGGCTGCTGCCGCACGTCAGAGCCCCGTGGTTCGCCAGTATGACTGCGCTCCTGTCGCCAAGCGCCCTCACCACGTTCTCCGCGAGCTCCTCGGTGCCCGGGGGGGCGTACTCCGCCACCTCGACGGGGCCCCCCAGGTAGATGGTGAGCTCCTCGACGACGGGCTCGATGCGCCTCCTCAGCGCGGCGAAGACGGAGGCGTACAGCGGGTGCGCGTGCACCACGGCGTTCACGTCCCTCCTCGCCCTGTAGACGGCCAGGTGCATCCTGTACTCTATGGAGGGCGCCCTTGACCCCTCCACGACCCTACCGCCCTCGTCGATGATCACGAGGTCCTCGGGGGCTATCTTCGACTTCTTCACGCCGCTAGGGGAGATCAGGTAGAGGCCCTCCTCGGGCAGGCGGAGGCTTATGTTCCCGCTGTAGCCCCAGTTCAGCCCTCTCTCCTCCATGAAGCGGAATGCCTCCACAACAGCCCTCCTGAGCTCCGGGTACCTCACGGCTACACCACCTCGAACCTCATGTAAAAATCTTCCCAGCTGGTGTACACAGCCTGGTACTCCGCCGCTAGTGCTTCGTCCGGGCTCAGGCGCTCGAGCGGCGACATGGCCGCGGCAGCCTCCCACCAGTCGCGGTAGTAGCCCAGCGCGGAGGCAGCCATCACCGCGCAGCCGAGGCTGCCCGAGTAGTACCTGGCCGCCGCCACCAGGGGGCTGCGCAGAACGTGGGGCAGCATCTCCTTCAGGAGCCTCAGCCTGGTTAGCCCGCCCACCATCTTCACGGCTCCGGGCCTCCTGCCGCAGACCCTCGCGGCAAGCTCCACGTTAGCCCTGATGCTCATCGCCACGAACTCGAAAAGCCCCCTGGCCAGGTCCGGGAGCTCCGCGCCCTCCAGAACCTCCCTGCTCACGTGCTCCAGCTCCACGACGAGGATGTCCGCTCCCGACGAGTGCAGCTCCTCCACCAGCTCCGCTTCGCTGAGCACGCGCCTCGTCTCGCCCCAGGGCTTGTAGACCACGTCCACGTGGGCTCTGAGCCTCTCCAGCGCGCTCCTCGAGAAGTTAGCCGTGATCAGCGCCTTCCGCCTGGGCATGGCTAGAAGAGGAGCTTCCTCATCTTGAGCAGGTCGCTCATAGAGCCCTTCACGTTAATCCTGCCCAGCTGGTACTCCTTTATCGGGTTCATCTTCCTGTCAATTATGTCGATGAAGACTGATGAGCTCATGGACACCCGGATGTCCGCCCGCTCAGCAGCCTTCCTCTCAAAGCTCTTCAGCACACCATCCTCCACGTAGAACGTGTAAGCAACCCCCATGTCCGGGAACTCGAAGAGGATGGTCTTAGTAAAGCCCTTCAGGGACTTGGCGACCTCGGGATCCTTAAAGCGCTCAGCCAGAACACCTACCCTCTTCTCGCGCGCTAATATGTAAAATTTCTCTGATATATAAGGAAAACTTTTATATAGATTTGGTTGCGAGGATCTGTGGGCCCTTCAATGTCTTCGGGATCTCTTCCCCCAGGACTCTCTGGAGAAGGTGGTTGCAGCGTGTTGACGCGTGCCCGTCGCGCGCTAAACGCCTTCAGGCTGCGAGTCGAGCTTAACAGGAACCTGAAGCTGCTCTTCGCGGTGCAGTCGGTGTCGGCTGTGGGCAACGGCTTGATAATGCCGCTCCTATCCCCCTACTTCCTCCACCTCGGTCTGACGGGTAGTGATGTGGGTGTGCTCAACGGGGTCATGGGCTTGTCGATGGCTTTAGCCCTCCTGCCCTCCGCCTACATAGCCGATGCGAGGGGGAGGAGGCCCCTGGCTCTGGCATCCTTCGCGCTCGGCGTCCTCGCGACCCTCCTGGTGGCCGCTGGGAGGAGGGAGCTGCTGGTGGTGGCCTTCGTGCTCCTGGGGCTCACGAACGCCGCTGGGAACGTGTCGCTAGGCCCTCTCTTCGCAGACTCTGTGGAGAGGGAGGAGCAGATGGACTACGTCTACGCCTACACCTCGGTCCTCGCGCTGGTCTCCTCGTCTGTGGGCGCCGCGCTGACCTGGCCTCTCGTAGGCTTCGCGCCGGCGGGGGAAGATGCGGTGTCGGCGTACAGGCTGGGGTTCGTGGTCTCGGCAGCCCTCTTCGCGCTGTGCATCCCGCTCCTGCTGGGCGTGCGGGAGAGGAGGATTGGAGGGCACGGTGGGCTGAGCTTAAGGGTCTCGCCCACGGCGTTGAAGCTGGCGGGCCTGGACGCGGTG
>JAJHRT010000056.1 GCA_020833575.1 Thermofilum sp.
CGGACTATGCCGCCGCCCTCCGGGTAGTAGCCCTCGCGGAGCAGGTGCGTGCTAGCCTTAACCCCGAATGTCGAGAGCAGCGGGAGCAGCACGTTCTCGAAGTACCGGTACGGGGGGCTCCAGTGCACGCTCGTGCCGCCGCGCACTTCGAGCTGCAGCTTCCCCTCGGCGTTGATGAGCACGGGAAGGGTTGCCTGGAGGAACAGTGTTACGCTTCCGGCAGTCCCTATGTCCACCGTGTACGTGCCGGCGGGGATCCTCCTGCGGCGGGGCTTCATCACTATCTCCGTCGAGCCCACCCGGAGACCCTCGACCTCCGCGCCGACAAGCTCAGCGATGTACTTGACGGCTGAGAGGTGCTGAGGCCTGAGGCCAGGGTTGTCCCTCTTGGCGCGTATGTTGTAAACCCGTATTGGTGTGCCCAGCAGCGCCGCTAGGGCCACACTATACCTCAGCAGCTGCCCCCCTCCCTCGCCGAAAGACCCGTCCACCTCGATCAAGGCTCCTCGGCTTAAAAGCCCGGCGGGATAGGATACATACTTTACGCGCGCTGAGAGGCGGAGAGGGTGCGCGCCGCGTGGACAACCCTTTGAAGGACTGTTATGTAGGTCAGCGCTAGGAGCACCAGTGCTACCACCCGCGCGGCCTGGGCGCAGCAGGTGTAGATCAGCAAGGTTAAGAGGATCAGCGCGAGCCGCTCCCCCCTCTCCGCCAGCCCTACCCCCGCCATCTCGACGCCCAGGCTCTCCCCCCTCGACCTAGTGTAGCTCACGAGCAGGAAGCCCGCCACGAGCAGTACCGCCTCTCGCGGCTCAACAAGGTGGAGCTCCAGCAGCGCTGCCCCAAGGAGCACGTCCTCGACCCTGTCGCTCACGGAGTCCAGGAAGGCTCCCAGCTTGGTCACACGCCCTCTCGCACGAGCAACGTAGCCGTCGATCGCGTCCGCGAGCGAGGAAGCGATCACAGCCACGACGAACAGCGCGAAGTAGCCCGCGAGGAGGGCGATGTAGCCGGCTGCGCAGATCACGAGCCCCGCCAGCGTCACCGCGTTGGGGTCCAAGCCGAGGAATGGCCTGGCTAGAGCCGCGAGGAGGGGGGAGAACTTCTCCTTGAACTTCGTGAGCACGGGCTTCACCCGAGCGCCTTAGGACCTCTTCCTGGCGGAGAGCATGAGTATGGCCTTGGCTATGTCCCCGCCGGCTTCCCTCA
This sequence comes from Thermofilum sp., assembly GCA_020833575.1. GTDB lineage: Archaea > Thermoproteota > Thermoprotei > Thermofilales > Thermofilaceae > Thermofilum. Next base: position 1,210 of record JAJHRT010000056.1, read on the forward strand.
GGGCCTCCCTGGCCTCTTCCAGGCTGCAGTTCGCCTGCGCGGCCACCAGCTGCACATCCTCCTCGGAGAACTCTACCTGCACCGCCAGGGGCGTCTCGGACTCCTCGCCTGAGACCTGGTAGATCCTCCCCCCGCCCTTAACCTCGATCACCTGCACAGAGGGGTTCCTCAGCGTGATTACGCGGTCGGTGAGCCGTATCTGCACCTCCACGACGTTCTCGAGGGGCTTCACGCTGAGCCCCATCTTCTCGAGGAGGCGGCGCTGCTCACGCGGGCTGAGCCTCTTCATCGCGGCGGGAAATGGCAGCCCTGAGTATAATAACTTAGTGTGGCGCGCTAGCGCGCGCTAAGCACTCCGAGAAGCTCCTTGACAGCCTCCTCCAGTCCCGTCACGCTGCCGAGCCTGCCCTGGAAGAGGTCCCTCACGCCCCCGCCCTTGCCGCCGAGCTTCTCGCAGATGAGCCTGCCGAGCTCGCGCGCGTCGAAGTGCTCGAGGATGTCGTCCGAGACCTTCACGGCAATGTCTCCCTTCTGGTTGAACGCAACCACTATGCTGCGGGCGGCGCTCCTGCCGATGGCGGTGGCTGCGTCGCGCGGCAGCATGTCGCCTGAATCCACGAGAACGAGCCTGACCTCGCCGTGGGCAGTCCTGGCGGTGAACTCCTTCCTCGGCAGGCCGCCCCGCGCGAGCTCCTCCCTGAGCCTCCTCACCTCCCTCTCAAGCTGCTCCACGCGCTCCTTGAGCGCCTGGACCTTCTCCAGGGCCTTCTCGCAAGGCACCTCGAGGGAGCCGCAGAGGGCCCTCAGGGACTCCTCCGTCTCCTGGACGTGGCGCAGGGCCTGCCGGCCCGCCTTGAAAACCACCCTGACTACGCCGTCCTGAATCCTGTCGAAGCTCACTATCTTGATCAAGCCCACCTCGCCCGTGAAGTCGCAGTGGGTGCCGCCGCAGGCCTCGGCGTCCCAGCCCTCTATCTCAACGACCCTGAGGACGGGCTCCGGGACCGCGCCGCCCTGGTACAGGGTGAAGCCGTACTTCTGCTCAGCCTCGGTCCTGCCCATGAAGCGCTTCACAATCCTCCTGTTCTCCATCACCACCTTGTTGGCGAGCTCCTCAATCGCCCTCGCCTGCTCCGGCGTGATCGGCTTGTGGTGCGTGAAGTCAAACCTCGCGTACTCCGGCGTCTTGTGCGCACCCGCCTGCCACACGTGCCTGCCCAGGACGGCCCTGAGCGCGCCGAGCAGGATGTGTGTAGCGGTGTGGTGCCGCATGAGGTCAAGCCTCCTCTCGATGTCCACCACACCCTCCACCTCTGCCCCGGCTGGCGGGAGCGCGCCGCTACACTCGTGCACGATCACGCCGCCCACTTTGAAGACGCCGACGACCTCGCACCTCCCACCGTCGAACACTAAGTAGCCGTGGTCGGCTAGCTGCCCCCCTCCCTCCGGGTAGAAGGCCGTCTGGTCAAGCACGATGTACCTGCCCTGGAGCACGCCCAGAACCCTGGCCCTGAACCTCCCCAGCTTCTCGTTCTCGTAGTACAGCGCGCGCGTCTGGGGGAGGCCCTTGAGAGCCTCTGGGTCCACCGGGAGGGGGATTGCCGCCTGCTGCGGCTGAGCCCTGCCCCTTAGCTCGGCGAGCCTGGCGTAGAAGCCCGTTATATCCACCTTTAGGCCCTCTGCGGCAGCTTGCTCCGCGATGACCTCGGGGGGTATACCGAGCGACTCGTAGAGCTTCAGCGCCTCCTCGACCGGCAGCTCGGAGGCACCCCGCGACTTGTACTCGCCCAGCAGCTCGCCCAGGGCTTTCTGGCCCCGCGCGAGGGTCTCGCGGAACCTGGACTCCTCGTAGTCTATGATGTCCGTTATCTCGTCGAGCACCTCGAGGTGCTCGGGGAAGTCCCCTGCCCACAGCTCCACCTGCTTCGCGACTAGCTCTGAAAGCGGGATGTCGAGGCCTAGCCGCATCTTCAGCCTCAGGCTTCTCCTTATGAGCAGGCGCGCCAGGTAGCCCGCACCGCTGTTCGAGGGCACAATGCCGTCCCCTATCATCCAGGCTATGGTCCTCGTGTGGTCTGCCAGTGCGTATATCGCCTCGTTGGGCTCCAGCAGCCTCCTCAGCTCCTCGAGGGGCATGCCCAGGGAGGAGGAGATCTCGCCGAGCAGCCTGAAGGCCTCCACGGGCTTCTTGAAGTCGAGCGCCCCACTCCTCCTGGCTAGCGCCAGGCTGAGCTGCTCCGGCGGCGGCTCAACCCCCGTCAGGCCTCTCAGCCAGGTGATGAACGGCTGGAAGACAGCCTCGTAGGCGTTGTAGCTGCCCGTGAGCAGCCAGTAGATCCGCTCGAGCCCGTATCCCGTGTCAACGATCCTGTTCTTCATCGGGAGCAGGGTTCCGTCGTCCAGCACCTTGTAGTGCATGAACACGAGCGTCGCCACCTCGAGGCCCCTGACGATCACCTCGTAGTCCTCACCAGCGTTGCCACCGCCGCTCCACATGTCGAAGATGAACGTCATCTCCTCGGGCCTCACCCCGTAGACCTCCTTGAACAGCTTGAAGGCGTACTCGACGGTCTCGTTAGCCCAGTAGACGTTGAGGTCCCCGATGTTGAAGGCGTGGTGAGCCATCATCTCAAAGCCCGTGAGGTGCCTGCCCGTTCTCCCCACGTTCTCGAGGTCTGTCAGCCTTATGCTGGGCTGCGAGATGACCAGGGGGTTCGCGGGGGGCGGCACAAGCCCCTCAGTGACCCACGGCTGGAAGTCGTAGATGGAGGCTCCCACCAGGTAGACGTCCTCGCGCCACCGAGCCACCACGGGGTAACGCCTGATGGGGGTGTGCCCGTGCTTGGAGAAGAAGCTGATGAATTTCTCGCGGACCTCGCGCGGCGAGCTCACAGGGGTGCCGACCCTCTCCTTTATGAACGAGTACTGCTCGCAAGGCTGGTCGCCGCAGACCTCCCGGTCCGGGTCAAGCGTCCAGAACTGCCTCCCGCAAACCTTGCAAGTCTTCCTGATCCAGCCGTTCTCGGTGAAGAAGGGTAGGTTCAGCAGTTCCTCAGCCATCGGGGAGAGCACCTTGCGTGGTAGGGTGGCATCCAATTTAAAAACTGCGCGTGCGCGCGCTCAGAGAGAGGGGTTCCTGCTCTTTAGTGCCTCGTAGAGCGATCGTGCCGCAGCCTCCGCTCTCTGCAGCAGCAGCGGCATCGTCTCAGGGGTGGGGATGGCAGCCTCCAGCGCCAGGGCTAGAGCCTCGGCGTGTGCGCGCCGCACGGCGACCTCGACAACCTCGGGTACAGGCAGCACGGCGTTCACCGCCAGGTTCAGGGCCTCCGCGTAGGCCTGCTTTAGCCTCTCGGCGTAGACCTTGGGGTCCAGCTCCACCTCGTCGGGGAACACCACGCGGTGGTCGATGCACAGGGCCTTAACCCTCAGCTTGCTCTCGATGGGCTTGAGGCCCAGCTTGTTGAGGAGCTCGGCGAGCTCCGGGGATATCCTGTCCCCGGGCTTAGCCACCACAGTGTCCTTCACGATGAAGATGCTCCCCTCCTGTATCCTGGTAGGGATGTTCAGCTTGCTGAAGAGGCTGAGGATGGGGCCGGGTGACATCCCGGTGTTTCCAGATGGTATCACGATCTCGTTGGTGGCTATGTCTCCAGCGCGGGCCTCCCTAGCGATCTTCTGCTTCTCGAGGAGCAGCACGACCGAGAAGGGGTTGTCATTGGTGAAGATCACCGCGTTCTGGCCCTGCAGCACCTTCTCCACTCCCTCGATGTACCTCCCAGACTCCTTGAGGGCTATGAGGAACACCTTGTTCTTCACCACTTTGAGGTGGCTGCCTTTCTCCCGCAGCAGCGACCTGGTGCCCTTGACAACCGAGGTTGGCAAGCCGTGAATGTCAGCCACCAGGAAGTACTTGTTCCCGGCGAGCAGCTCCTTCAGCTCCTGCAGCATCCTGGCCTTCCTCTGCCTAGCCGGCGAGAGCCTCTCGCGCGCCACAACTGCTACCTGGCCGCTCATCTCTCAGCCACCCTCCTCGTCAGGGTCACAGGCTCGCCCATGGTGAGCTTGAAGTAAACACGCCTTATGTTGTGCGGCGGGAACTTCTTAAGGATCTCCTCGAGCACAGCCTGAGCGTTCTCCAGCAGGTGCTCGACGGGCTGGTCCTCCGTGCCGATAATGCAAGCTATCTGAGGCTGATCCCTGCTTCTCAGCCGTATAGACCGCTTCAGCCTGTCGATTAGCGGGGCTATAGGGGCATTCGGGGGCACAGGCTGCGGCATCTTCCCGCGTGGCCCCAGGTACTTGCCGAGAACCCTTCCAACGACCACCATGAGGTCCGGCTGCGCTAGGAAGAAGTCGTAGTTCTTCGCAAGCTTCCTGGCGCCCCTCTTGTCAGAGGCGAGCTTCTCCAGCGAGTCCCTGTCGAGGACGAGGTCCGCCCCGGCTTCCCGAGCCTTGAGCGCCAGGTCGCCTGTAGCGATCACAGCCACCTTGGAGGGCTTCGACGGCGGGGGTCTCGGCAGCGCCACGGCGACGTTGATCCTGTTCTCAGGCTTCTTCATGTCCACGTCCTGAAGAACAACTATCATCTCCACGCTCTGCGTGAACCTCCTTTTGCGCGCCTGCTTGACGGCCTTCTCGAGAGCGCTCCTGAGCTCCTGCAGCGGGAAGAGGGCTTGCAAGCTCACTCTAGCTCACCTCCTCGTACTTCTTGAGGAGCTCGTCGTAGACCCCGCTCTCCAGGTCTCTTATAAACACCTTGGGCTCCTTGCCGTCTATCTTCACACCCATGCTCTGAGCAGTGCCGGCAACTGTCTTCAGCGCGGCCTTGAAGGTCTTAGCGCCTATGTCCTTCATCTTTATCCTGGCTATCTTGATCGCCTGCTCAAGCGTTAAGTTTCCAATCCACTCCCTCGCCGACTGGTGCGCGCCCTTCTCCACCTTCAGCTCCTTGACTAT
>JAJHRT010000057.1 GCA_020833575.1 Thermofilum sp.
ATCTCCTCGATGAGGCCTGGGTTGCGGGTGAGCTGGGAGTAGTGGGGGAGCAGCAGCGAGGCCCCGACCTTCTCCGCGAGGTCGAAGTACTCGTCATCCCACTCCTCCACGAGCAGCCCCACCTCCACCTCGGGGGCTAGCTTCTTCACAGCTGCCAGCACGCCCGGCAGGAAGGAGGTGACGACGGCGTCGTCGACCATCTCCAGCTCCCTCAGCGCGTCAACGACCTCCCCCTCGACCCCGGGCGCCTTGACCTCTACGTCCACGCTGAGCCTGCCCTTGGCCAGGGCGAGCACCTCCCTGAGCGTCGGTATGCGGGCCCTCCCGAAGACCCTGAGCCTCGCCAGCTCGGTGTAGCTGGACTGCGTTACCCTCACGCCAACCCCGGTCAGCCTCCCCAGGTCGTCGTCGTGGGCCACGACCGCCACGCCGTCCCTGGTGGGGTACACGTCGAACTCCACCGCGGACGCGCCGCACTCAACCGCCTTGTAGAAGCTGGGCAGGGTGTTCTCCGGCGCGAGCGCGGCAGCCCCCCGGTGCCCCGTGATCGTGAAGTCCTTCATCGGGGTCTCTGCCTTTCGCGCAAGAAATATATCCCTTTCATCGGGCGCTTCACGAAAAGGCATGGCATACATCCCGAAGGCCCTCCTCCGGAGGCTGTACGTCAAGGGTAGCATGCAGGTGACCAGCGAGGGGCTCTCCCTCAAGCTGCGGAACAGCCTCGCCCCCGCAGCCCTCAACAAGCCTCCAAGCATAGCTGTCGACGACAAGCCCGTGGACCCCGCTAACGTCAGGGTCTTCATCGACGGCAGGGAGGTTGTGGAGCCTCCCTCCGACGAGAAGCCTCTAGAGGTGCCGCTGGGCTCCGAGATAACCCTGCTCGTGAAGGGGAGCTACAGCAAGGGGAGGCACAAGGTAACCATAGGCATCTCAGTGAAGGGGTACGGAGAGGGCTCCTTCGACGTAGAGGACGAGGCCCTCTAAAAGGCTCTAGAAGCTTTTTCCCACTCTCCCCTCTGAGGATGATACGCTGGAAAAACGACTGATGAGGAGAATACTTGGGCGCGGCTAGACTATGGCGTTCCCCGTCTTCTTGTCGAAGATGTGCGCCTGCTCGAGCTGGAAGGCGATGTAGACCTTCTCCCCGGGAACTGCCTCGAAGCCTCCCGGGTACCTCACCTTGACGAGCTGGTCGCCGTGCTTGAAGTCTATGATTGTCTCCGAGCCGAGGGGCTCGGTCACGAAGACCTCGACCTGGTAGCCGCCGGGTATCGGCGACTTGGAGACTGTTATGTGCTCGGGCCTGATTCCGAAGACGACCTCGCTGGGCGGCCCCGCCCTCACCAGCACCTCGGAGAGGCTCCTCGGCAGCCTTATCCTGAAGACGCCCGTGTCGAGCTCCACCTCCCCGTCCCTGACGTTGACGCTGGCGTCGAGGAAGTTCATCGCGGGGGCCCCGATGAAGCCTGCGACGAAGAGGTTGGCGGGCTTGTGGTAGAGGACGTGCGGCTCCGCCAGCTGCATGATCTTCCCCTCGTTCATCACCGCAATCCTGTCCGCCATCGTCATCGCCTCCGCCTGGTCGTGCGTGACGTAGATGGTGGTGATGCCTAGCTCCCTCTGGAGCCTCTTCAGCTCAGCCCTCATGTAAACCCTCAGCTTCGCGTCGAGGTTGCTGAGGGGCTCGTCCATCAGGAAGACCTGCGGCTGCCTCACGAGCGCGCGGCCCAGCGCCACCCTCTGCTGCTGCCCGCCGCTCAGCTGCCTCGGGTACCTGTCCAGCAGCTCCTCAATCCTGAGCAGCTTGGCGACCTCGCGGACCCGCCTGTCGATCTCCTCCTTGGGCAGCTTCCTGATCCTGAGGGGGAAGGCGATGTTGTCGTAGACCTTCATGTGCGGGTAGAGGGCGTAGTTCTGGAAGACCATCGCGACGTCCCTGTCCTTGGGCGGCAGGTCGTTCACCAGCCTGTCCCCGATGTAGATCTCGCCCCCGTCCGGCGTCTCCAGCCCGGCGATCAGGCGCAGCGTGGTGGTCTTGCCGCACCCGCTAGGACCCAGCAGGACCATGAACTCCCCGTCCTTAACCTCGAAGGACACGTGGTCGACAGCCACCACCTTGCCGAACCGCTTGAAGAGGTCCTTAACCACGACCCGGGCCATCTCCCAGCCCCCTTTCGGTAAAAAGAGGGTGGCAAAGGCTATAAATAGGTTTGGCCTTACGGGTCTCCCCTAACCCCGCCTCAGCTCCCTGGCAACCCTGACGCAGGCGTCCCTGAAGGCGTTGTAGGCGTTGGTGAAGCCCCTCATCGTCTTCACGCGGGGGCCGAAGGACGCCCACTCGCTGGGCTTGAGCCCTCCCAGCCCCATCGCCTCGACACCCTCTACACCCGCCTCCCTGAGCACGGAGGCGAGCTCCGGCGTCAGCTCGTAGGCCTTCCGGAAGTCCTCCATCTTGGAGAGCAGCGAGACCACGTCGGGGCTGTGCCTCCTCGCGACAGCGTAGTCGTAGTCCTCCAGCCTCACCCTGCCCTCAGCGTACTCGAGGTGCACGCTGAGCTGGTGGTTCGGGAACTCGGTGTTCGTCATGTTCCTCCTGGCCAGGGTCAGGTAGGTGTCGGCGGGCTTCCTCTTGGAGGCTGGGAGCACGTCTATCCCGCTGAGCACCTCCTCGGCCTGCTCCGGGGTGACGCCGTACCTCCTCACGATGTAGGAGATCCACTTGCCGTAGTTCTCGTCGCTGAAGAAGATCCACCACACCCTCTGAGCGACCAGCGTGCCCGCGAGGCTGATCGCCTCCTCCCAGGCCCTGAGGCAGCCCATCACCTCCTCCACCGTGGCGCCGCAGACCCCCGCCCTCGCCAGGAACTCGGCGAGGTGCTGGTTCGCCAGGGAGCGCACGTAGGCCTGGCTGGCCACCAGCTCCGCCTTCTCCTCGAGGGTGGAGGCCTCCAGGTCATACCCCCAGCCGCTCGGCGCCACCCACTTGGCGCCGGGCACCGGGTTGGGGACGCCCAGCTTCCTCGCGAGCTCCGCGAGGGCGGCCTCGGCGCCGTCGCCCAGCTGCTTGAGCGCGGTCTTTATCAGCTCGGCGGCCTTGACCTCGCGCAGGTGGCCCTCGAGCCTGCCGCCCATGTTCGTCTCGTAGACCTTGGTGAGCCTCACGCCCCTCTTGACCGCCTCCACCCTGCCCTCGATCTTCGCGAGGATCAGCTGCACCTCCTGCGAGACCGCGAAGGTCACGGTGTTGTTCGTGCCTATGCCGAGGCTCTCCAGCCTCCTCGTGATCTCGATCGCCGCCTCGCTGCTCCCAGCGACCTTGAAGACGATGTTCGGCCTACCCCTCTCCATGTAGGCGGGCCAGCCCCAGAGCAGGTAGTCGTCGTAGAGCCGGAAGTACTCCTCGCTGAGCGCGTAGATGCGCAGCGCGTCCCTCAGGCTCCCCTCCACGCTGTCGGCCACGTTCGGGTTCAGCTGGTAGCTGATCATCCCGTCCTGGAAGTCCAGGAGGTACGCGACCGGCCTGAAGACCTCCATGTTCGGCCAGAGCGCGATCAGGGTCGCCGCCATGGCCAGAGCGTCGGGGTCGGACTCCACCTTCTCGAGGAGCTGGGGGTTCCTCCTGAGGTAGTCCCTGAACCTGTCCCAGAGCGAGGGGTCGTCCTTGTAGGCCTCCGCCGCGAGCACGGGGTTCGTGGACACCTGGACGAAGCCCATGTGCCTGAGCCACCTGAGCCCCAGCGCGTAGTCGTTGCCGAAGCGGCACAGCCCCAGCTTGGACATCCTGTAGTAGGCGGTGCCCTGGATCTCCCTCGCGGCCTCCCTGGCGAAGCTGGACGCGGGCGCGCCAGCGTCGAGCCTCTGCTGCACCCTCTCGGCGATCCAGGCGAGGAGGCTCTTCGTCCTCGGGTTGCTGGACATCACCTTCCTCATGTCCTCCAGCTTCGCCGCCACGGCCGCTGCCGCGGCCGCGGGCTCCCCGCCCTCACCCCTCTCCACGGCCTCGAGCGAGGACAGCTCCTCCACCAGGGCCCTGTAGGCCTTGGACCGCTCGGCCTCGGGCACGCGGGCCCAGTCCACCTCCAGCCCGATCGTGTTCATCGCGAGCTCGATGAGGAGGCTGTAGATCCTCGCCCTGCGCACCAGGCGCTGGTCGCCGTCCAGCTCGGCCGCCCTCAGGAACTCGAGGTGCGCCTGCCTGCAGACCTGGCCGACCACGGCCGAGTAGCGCTGCGCGATGAGCGGGTTGAGCAGGTTGTCGGCGCCGAGCTCCGGGTAGCCCTTCAGCGCGGCCAGGACGGCTAGCGAGGCGTGGTCGCTGACGGGGGGTGGGTGCTGCAGCTCCTCCGGCTTGGCCCGCGCCAGCACCTCGGGGACCTTAAGCTCGACCGGCATCAGGGCTGCCTGCGGGTAAAACCCCTTATTACCCTTCCCAGCAAGCCATTTAACCGCGCTGCCTCCTCGAGAGGAGGGCCTGCCTCACGAACTCCCGGTAGATGGGCGAGGGCCTCCCGGGGCGGCTCTTGTACTCCGGGTGGAACTGCACCCCGACGATCCAGGCGGGGCCGCGGAGCTCGATCGAGTTCACGATCCTCCCGGAGGGGTCCGTGGAGGAGACCACGAGGCCCTTGCTCTCGGCGAGCGGCACGTACTCCGGGTTGATGTGGTAGCGGTGCCTGAAGCGCTCGTAGATGAGCTCGGAGCGGTAGGCCTCGTAGAGCCTCGTGCCGGGCCTCACCCTGACCGGGTGGGCCCCCAGCCTCATCGTCCCGCCCTTCTCCACCACCTGCTTCTGCTCGGGCAGCAGGTCCACCACCGGGTGGGGCGTGTCGGGGTCGACCTCTGTCGTGTGGGCCTCCCTGAGCCCGGCGACGTAGCGCATGAAGGCGACGAAGAGCAGCTGGGCACCGAAGCAGATCCCGAGGAAGGGCTTCCCGGTCTCGATCGCGAACCTCGCCGCCTCGATCATCCCCTCAACCCCCCTGCTGCCGAAGCCCGGGGTGAGCAGTATCCCGTCGGCGGACTCGAGGAGGTCGCGCACCCTGGAGGAGTCCCTCTCGAGGTCCTCGGCCTCGATGAACACCCTCCTGACCCTGGCGCCCAGCGACGCACCGGCGTGGCTCAGCGCCTCGTTGATGCTGATGTAGCTGTCCTGGATCATCGTGTACTTGCCCGGCATCGCGATGACCACCTCCTCCCCGGCGTTGAGGAAGCTGTCCACAACGCCCCTCCACTCCTCCAGCCTGGCCCTGTCGAGGGGCGCCTGGAGGCCGAGCCTCCTCACTATGTACTCGCCCAGCCCCTGCTCCTCCAGCACCAGGGGCAGCTGGTACACCGTCTCGAGGTCTGGGTCCGAGAAGACCGCCTCGAGGGGGACGCTGCAGTAGAGGCTGATCTTCTCCCTCACGTCCCGCGGGAGGGGCTCCGAGGCCCTGCCGATGATCACGTCCGGCTGGAGCCCCATGCTCTGGAGCTCCTTCACGCTGTGCTGGGTGGGCTTGGTCTTCAGCTGCCCCACCCTCGGCAGGTAGGGGACCAGGGTCACGTGCACCAGGAGGGTGTGGCCCGGCGGCTCCTCCAGCCTGAACTGCCTCACCGCCTCGAGGAAGGGCATCGCCTCGATGTCCCCCACGGTCCCGCCGATCTCCACGATGAGCACGTCGGGCCTGCTCCTCTCGGCGACCGCCCTGATCCTCCGCTTGATCTCGTCGGTGACGTGCGGGATCACCTGGATCGTCCTGCCCAGGTAGCCGCCCACCCTCTCCCTCAGGATCACCGAGAGGTAGACCTGCCCCGAGGTGATGTTGTTCGAGGGGTGCATGTTCACGTCCAGGAAGCGCTCGTACGTGCCGAAGTCCTGGTCGATCTCCGCGATCCTGAACCTGTACCCGGGCGCGGGCTCGAACTCCCAGACCTCCTCGCAGACGAACACCTCCCCGTGCTCCACGGGGTTCAGCGTCCCCGGGTCCACGTTCAGGTACGGGTCGGCCTTGATCATGTCCACCCTGAGGCCCCGCATCTGCAGGATCTTCCCGATCGAGGCCGCCACCACCCCCTTGCCCAGCCCGCTCACCACGCCACCAGTCACGAAGATGTACCGAGTGCGCACAAAACCCCCACAACAACCACCTCTTAAACCAAGCGCGCCGGGGCAAGGCTGAAAA
>JAJHRT010000058.1 GCA_020833575.1 Thermofilum sp.
AAGCCTTCGTGAAGACTCCCTCGAGCCTCACACCGCTCTCCGGGAGGGTAACCCTAGTCATGGGGGGTGAGAGGCTAGAGGGCTCTTTAGACGAGGCTGGAAGGGCCACCTTCAGGGTGAGGGTCCGCGAGCCCGCTAGGCTGAGCGTATCCTCCGAGATGGGAGAGTTCAAAGCTGCGGAGCTGGAGCTCCTACCGCCCAGGAAGGGGGTCGCGGAGCTGGGCAGGGGCGATGTCCTGGTGAGAGGCGATGGTGCAAGCTGGTACGTGCAGGAGAAGCTGGGCAGCGGGGGCTTCGGGACGGTTTACAGGGTGCTGGATCCTATACTGGAGAGAAGCCTGGCTGTGAAGATCCTCCCCTTAAGCGGGGAGGAGGAGCCTGAGAGGATTAAAGCCCTCCTCGACGAAGCGTGGTTTCTGGCGCAGGCTTCCCGGAGGCTGAACAGGGAGAAGAAGATCGTGGTTGAAACACACGGGATAGAGAAGTTCACCGTAACCAGCACTACGGGATCTAAGAAGGGGGTTGTCTACGGCTTAGTCATGGAGTACGTTGAAGGGGGGTCCCTGGCCAGCCTGATAAGCGCGGGCACAGCACCCATGGAGCTGAGGATAAGCATTGCCGTCGCGCTCGCCGAGGCGCTTGCGAGGCTGCACAGCGAGGGCATTGTGCACGGGGATTTAAAGCCGCAGAACGTTCTTCTAAGGCATAACAAGCCCCTGCTGACAGACTTCGGGGCGGCAAGGCTCTTCAAGGCTGCAGGGGAGATACTTCCTGTCCTCGCCTACACACCGGCGTACGCACCGCCGGAAGCGCTCGCTAGGATAGTAACGGACAGGTCGGACGTGTACTCGCTCGGCACAATGCTCATCGAGCTGCTCACCGGGGACCTACCAGCGCCCCAGAGCACCAACATCCCCGCGAGGGCAGTCGAGAAGATCAGGAGAGTGAGAGGGGGGTACGCCCTCTGCGACCTCATAAGCCGGATGAGGCGTGAGAAGCCCGAGCACAGGCCCAGCTCCCAGCAAGTATTCGAGGAAATGGCTAGGATCTTCGGCCCGCCAGCATAGCGTGAGTGCGCTGAGTATTTATACTTCATCGCACCGCGTTGATCCTGTAATGCTCAGGCTTAGGACTGGGAAACTACTCCTTGCCGTAGCCATAGCCGTAGTTCTCACCGCGGGAACCCCTCTAGCTCACGCTCAGGAGGGGGTGTCCTACTATCTGGGGAACACCATCAGGATAGAGAGCAGAGACAGAGTCTACGCGACAGCGTACATCCACCCCCTCGGTATCAGCTGGAGTGACTGGCGCCAGAAGTACTTCGACCCGAACCCCGACAGCTACTACAACGGGCTTCTCAACAGGCTAGTGTACATGCTCAACTTGAGGCGGCTCGCGATCGCTGGCTACGGTGTCGACGATAACCAGCAGATCGTCTACGTGACTGTGCTCTTCGCGCTCAGCGACTCCGGCTACTACGACTCGAACCTGGACTGCCTCAGCATCCTCGACGTCTTCAAGAACGCTGGTGCAGGCTTCTTCGACAAGCTCGAGGTGCGCTCCAACCTGAGGATCTACCAGGTTGAGCCGGCAGCCACCAGGCGGGATAGCTACAGCGCGGTCTGGGAGAACCCCAGCTACGGTGCAGCACCGCTCTGGTACCGCATCTACCTGTCCCCCGTGATGACTGTGCGCATCGGGGTCTCGGGCCTCCCAGCGGGGTACAGGGTGTCTGTCTACGCGGGCGATAGGAAGCTGGGCGACCTAGCCTCAGGCGAGGCGCGGGACTTCCTCTTCAAGGAGGGCTCCTACACCCTCACAGTCACCCCCAGTGTCGTCGAGGTGGGCGCAGGGGTTAGGTACAGGGCTAGAAGCACCAGCGTCACTGTCAGCTCCTCTGGCAGCGTGACGTTTGAGTACGTGAAGCAGGTCCAGGTTTCCTTCCAGGCGAGCCCCGGCTTCGAGAGGGTTAGGGTGGACGGCAGCTGGTACTCAACGCCCACCCAGCTGTGGCTTGACGCAGGGACGCACGAGCTCTACGCGGAGCCTAGCGTTTCAAAGCAGGTGAGCGGTGATGAGCGGGTTGCCTACAGGTTCTCGAGGTGGGTGGTGGGCGGCAGCAGCTACGGCTCAAACCCTGTCATCCTGCAGCTGGGCGACCCCGTGGCAGTTTCAGCGGAGTACGTGCAGAGGAGGGAGTACAGGGTTGTCGTGAGAACACGCTACGCGGCGCCGGTCGACGGGTGGTTCGGCGCAGGGGATGCGCTGCGGGTGAGCGAGCCAAGCGAGAGAGTTGAGGGCGATGTGAAGTACGTGTTCACGGGCTGGTACCTAGGGGGATCGCTGTACTCGAGGAGCAGCGAGCTCTCGCTGACGGTCAGCGGGCCCCTCTACCTCGAGTCACGCTGGGAGAAGTGGTTCAAGGTGGTGGTCGCCTGCAAGCCCCCAGCAGCCTGCAGGGGCGAGGAGCTGTGGCTCAGGGAGGGCTCCCTGCTCGACCCCTCGAGCCTGGCTGCCGAGAGCGTGGTGTACTCGGGCGACGCGCGCTACGTGCTCCAGGGGTGGAGCAGCGGCCCCGTGACCGTCAGCTCGCCACTCACCCTGTACAAAGTGTACAAGGTGCAGTACAGGGTCCGCGTGGAGCCGGGGGAGGGTAGGGCCTGGGTGGAGGAGGGTGAGTGGGTTGACGAGGGCTCTGTGGCGACAGTAAGGGTTGAGAGCACTAGGCTCGGGTTCCCCGTTCAGACAGTGCTGGACGGCTTCCGCGTGGAGGGCGGGAGCATCCTGGAGCAGAGCGCCTCAGAGGGCTGGGCCCGCGTGAGGGTCACCGGGCCGACCACGGTCCACGTCCTCTGGAGGAGGGACTACACACCCCTTTATACACTCGCCGTAGCAGCAGTCGCGGTAGCCGCAGGCAGCGTACTCCTGGTCGCAAGGAGGCGCCTGCAAGCAGCTGAAACAGCAGCTGTGGAGAGAGAGGCCAAGGCTAAGCCTGCACCAGCAGTAGCACCAGAGGCAGCAGCCACGCAGCCCAGCGAGGAAGCTCGGGTCATCAGCCCTGACGAGCTGGAGAGTGAGCTAGAGAAACTGGCTAGAGAGGCGGAGGAGCACAGAGAATTCCTTGAGAGGCTGGAGACCCTGAGGGCGGAGGGAAGGATCTCTGAATCCACCTACGAGGAGTTGAGGGGGGAGCGCCTAGGCATGTTAGAGGCTCTTGAGGCGCGGGTAAGAGAGCTAGAAAGCATTAGGAGAGCCGCGGCGGTGCGAAGCAGCACAGCCCAACCCACCACCAAGGACAACTAAAGAATAAATACTGGGAGAACTAGCAATCACCGATGAGCCTATACGAGGAGCTCCTCGACGCTGTGAGGGAGGGGGATGCTGCCAGAGTCAGAGAGCTCCTGAGGAAAGGGGCCAACGCGAACGCCAAGGACAGACGTGGCTGGACCCCGCTACACTGGGCGGCTGCTGGGGGGCATGCCGAAGTCGCTAGGCTGCTCCTGGAGCGTGGAGCGGATGTGAACGCCAGGGATGATGATGACTGGACCCCGCTGCACATCGCGGCTGCTAAGGGGCGTGTTGAAGTTGCCAGGCTGCTTCTGGAGCGTGGTGCGGATCCCAGCATCAGGGATAAGGATGGTAGGACTCCCCTGGATGTTGCCCGGGGGAGGGGGCACAAGGAGGTTGCCAGGGTTATCGAGGAGTATGTGCAGAGGAGGCGGGGTGTAGGGGTTGAAGTTCCAGCTACTCCAGCGGGAGCCCTAGCTCAGCAGCCTGCACCTGCCGCCCCGAGCATTCTCAGCGTGGAGTGCTCGGGGCTTCGCGCTGGCGAGTGGGGTAGGCTCCTCGTCAGGGTTCAGGGCTCGGGCACTGCTTCTGTGAGCCTTGAGGGCGACGTGGACTGGCTGGATCCCGGTCGCGTTAAGCTTTCCGGCGAATCCTTGGTGGAGGTTCCTGTGAGGCCGAGGGCTGCCGGCGAGGTACCAGTGAGAGTCGTTGTCAGGTCCCCGAGCGGGGAGGACACCAAGATCACCTGGCTGAAGGTGTCGGATAGGGCTGGGAAATGCCCTAGCTGCGGAGCCCCAGCGGAGCCCGGCGCGAAGTACTGCTGGAGGTGCGGAGCGAAACTAGTGTAACTGGAGGTTATCACGTTCCTGTACTCGGTCACATTTAGCCATAGCTTTTACTTACTATTCTTCTATCTTAAGCCATGATGGGGAACTTCGCTATGCAGACGTAGAGCTTAGAATTCGCGCGTTAACGTTGCGATCGAAGCCTCCCTACCTCGGAAATATCGTGACTCGCCCGCGGCGCAACTCGAGGCTGAGCATGAGCGGCACCTGCTCGCGCTTTCGGCGCGCATCTAGGTAGACGCCGCTGATCCAGAGGTAGAGGCGCCGCCCTGGTTTGAGGAAGACGGCATCGGTCCTCCTCAAAAGCTTCCTCTCTTCCGGTGCGAAGCCGTAGTGGACCGGTAGCACAGCTCCTTCGGCCATTCTAACGGCAGCCACCCCCTCCTCCACCTCCACTTCAACGTGCTCGCGGTGGGTGCAGTCCCTATCCGGCTCGATGCAGCCCCAGCGGCACTCGACACCGTTGAACACGTAGAGCACGCTCCCTCCCTCGAGGATCTTAAGCCCGTCGGACGCAGCTCCTTGGATAACAGGGTCGCGCCCTCCGGGATCGTAGCGTCCCACGATTAAGCGCCTATGTTGCGTAGCCTCAACACAGTACCTTTCCCCTGCGATCTCAAAGCAGAGCAGCGAAACCAGTAAGCCTTTTCTCTCTTTCTCTATTGCTCCCTCTTCTTCTCCAGGAATTTCCTCTATTTCGGGTTTACAATACGAAAGCACCGTTCGCACGTCTTCTCTCCACTCATCGAGCAATCCGACCAGCCTATCTCTATCACTCTGGCTCAGCTTACCGCTCCTTGTTTCTGCCTCTTCAAGAGTAGCTTCGAAGCTTGCCACGAGTTTCTGCGCGTATTCACAGTTGCTGTACGTCTCCGCTAGGGTTACGAAGCGTCCTCGAAGCCCCAGTAAACGCTCGTTCACGAGAGACCAGTTGAGATCCCCCCGTCCGATTTCTCCCCTCAGGAACTCTAGTAACGTCAATAGGTCTTCCCAGCGCCATGCGGCTGCGATGGACTTTAGCAACCCCCTCCAGCGAGGAAGCTCCTTGTCGAGCAGCTTTTCCTTCTCGCTCTCCTTCAAGTACTCTTCTGGGCTGTACTGTTGAAGCTTCTCGAGCCACTCACTCACGCGTTGGAGCAGCTTGTCGCAATCTCCGCGCAACCCGCGCAACCGCTCTTCAACGTACTTTTTCAGCTCTCTAACGCTCGCTTCAAAGCGCTGCATTTTCCCTTTAACCTCGCTAGCGCGGACGCCTCCCTCGCTCCTCAAAAGGGTCTCAAGACCCTCCAAAAGACCGCGCGCATCCTCTAATGAATGATAAAACTGGAGCTCGTCTTCATCCGCGCGCGCGTGCATGTTCATCCACGCTCTCCAGCCAATTTCGCACACTAAAAACTTTGTCGTTCTCGCACCCTAGCGACTCCCTACACCCTACCGGGCCGCTGGTTGGCACGCGCTCCGTGCGCGCGCTTCGAAAGAGCCGGAGAGCTACCGCCATACGGCGCCCCAGCGCTCCAGAAACATATTAAAAGTAGGTGCGAGACTCTCGAAGCTCGTGGGACTAGAAGATGGAAGGAGGCAGAAGGTGTGTCCTAGCTGCGGAGCCCCAGTAGAGCCCGGAGCGAAATACTGCTGGAGATGCGGGGCAAAGCTGGAGTTCGAAGACCTCGTAAATCACCAAGCGCTCTCTAGGGAGGAGGATTTGCTAAGCGAACTTAAAGAAATCGTTAAGAGTCTGAAAAGGTTGAACGAGCTCGAGACAAGGGTTAAGGAGCTGGAGAGCGAAAACAAGCGCCTAAAGGAGGAGCTCGCTAGGAAAGAGGAGGAGTTGAAAGCTCTTAGAAGCCTGCTAGAGTGAAAGTTGCTGCGCGCGCTACCAGCGCTGGTACTGCTACAACTGCCAG
>JAJHRT010000059.1 GCA_020833575.1 Thermofilum sp.
GCGTCCACAAGCCCCAGCTGGCGCAGGCAGGTGAGCGAGACCGTGGAGGAGGTGTGCAGGCGCCTTGGCCTAGAGTGCGTACCGGCCTTCCCAAAGGAGAAAAGGTTGCAGCTCAGGCTCCTGTAGCTCACCGGCACCCTAGGCGTGGGAGGAATCTGCGCTCCCGCCTGGCCGCGCGCCGGGTGCGCGCACGCGGGGGCGCCATCTCAGCATTGACAGCGCATTGGCAACTACAGTGATATCGCTCGCCATCATTGCCGCAGCGGCGAACTCTGGGCGCAGCATTACGCCGAGGGTCTTCCAGAAAGCGCCTGCCGCTACGGGTACGAGGATCGCGTTGTAGGCGAAGGCCCATGCGAGGTTCTGGAGCGCCTTCCTCCTCACGAGGGAGCTCAGCCTGTACAAGTCCACTAGTGACTCCAGATTGCCGCTCGTGAGGACAGCGTCTCCAGCCTCCTTGGATATGTCCGCCCCGCTGCCCATGGCCACGCCCACGAGGGCTTTGCTTAGGGCTGGAGCGTCGTTCACACCGTCACCCACAAAAAGAACCTTCCTACCCTGCTGCTGCAGCTCCTCCACCAGCTCCGCCTTGTCCTCAGGCCTGAGCTCCGCGTGAACCTCGTCTATGCCGAGCTCCGCTGATATGCTCTCGGCGGCGCCTTTGCTGTCGCCTGTCGCTAGTATTGCGCGCACGCCCCTCTCCCTGAAGAACGAGACCACGCCTGCCGCCTCTTCCCTCACCCTGTCCCTGACCACCACGAGCGCGGAAACCCTTCCTCCTACAGCTACGTAGAACACGGTGGAGCCTCTGCGCAGCTCCTCGGAGGCTCTCTGCTCAGCCTCCAGGGCCACCTGGATGCCGAAGGCCTCCAACAGCTTCCTGGAGCCGACGACCACGTCAACCCCGTCAACTCGGGCTAGCACGCCGAGGCCCGGGAAGTGCTCGTAGCGCTCGGGCTCAGCGAGCTCCAGCCCCCTCTCCGAGCAGTACTCGCGCACAGCGGCTGCCAGCGGGTGCTCACTCCTGTACTCTGCAGAGCACAGGTACTTGAGCACGTGCTCCGCGCTACCATCCAGAAGAACGACCTCCTGAACCGCGGGCTTGCCCACGGTGAGCGTGCCAGTCTTGTCGAAGATCACGGTGTCCGCGGCGAGTATTCTCTCGAAGACGTCCCCCCTCCTGACGAGCACTCCAAGCTTCGTCGCGCTGATGGTGGCTATGGCGACAACCAGCGGCACAGCTATGCCGAGAGGGCAGGGGCAGGTGACCGCGAGCACAGCAGCTGCGAAGAGTGCAGCCTCGCCCACGCTCACCCCTCCGAGCGCCGCCCAGTAGGCGAAAACAGCCACGCTCAGCGCTATCACGGCCCAGGTCAGGTAGCCCACCACCCTGTCGGCGAGCCTCTGGAAGCGGGGCTTGTAGAATTGGGCCTCTCTTACGGACTCGATCACGTGCGCGAGGCTCGTGTCCCTGCCCACCCTGGTCGCCCTAACCTTGATAAAGCCCGATACGAGGACTGTGCCGGACAGCACCACGTCCCTCCTCTCCGACGACTTGAAGACAGGGGTCGGCTCACCGGTGAAGGTAGACTCGTCGACGTAACCCCACCCCTCGACCACCACGCCGTCCACGAGGATGCGCTCCCCGGCTCTCACCTCCACGACCTCACCGGGCTTCACCTCGTCCGCCTCCACCACCTTCACCTCCCCGCCCCTGAGTACTCTCACCTTGCCCGCCTGAGAGGAGGCAAGGGCGTAGAGGTAGTCGAACGCGCGCTTCCTCATCCTGTCCTCAATGTACCTACCGGCGGAGACGAAGCCCAGGACTCCTGCAGGCACCTCGAACATCCCACTCCCGTGCTGGTACCCGAGGAGCGACGCCACGCCAGCAGCGTAAGCAACGAGAGAGGACAGAGTCACCAGGCTCTCCATCGTCGGTGCTAGGCGCGCTAGGGAGCGCACCCCCCTAGCAACGAGGTCCAGGTTAAGCAGGATGACCACTGTCGCGACCACAGGCAGCACGGGGGTCGGTAGGGGAGGGGTCAGCCCGAATGATTCGAGGGCGTGGTAGACCACGGCGAACAAACCCAGGGAGAAGGAGAGCAAGGGGATCCACGTGGGCTTCTCCCGCTCAGCCCTCCGCTCGGCCTCCTGAACCTCCTGGACCGCGTACCCGAGGCCCCTCACAGCCTCGAGAATCTCCCTGGGGGTTGTTGTCAGTGGGTTGTAGGTTATCTTGGCCAACCCGCTCGCAGGTGAGAAGTGGCAGGAGAACACCCCCCTCAGCCTGGAGACTTTCTTCTCGAAAGTCAGGGCCTCCTCGGGCTCGAGCTCCACGCTGAGGGTGAGAGAGCCTTTCTCCAAATCGTAGCCAGCCTCCCGGACCGCCCTGCTCACGTCGGAGAGCAAGGTCCTCGAGGGGTCGTAGACGACGACAGCCTCCCCCGTGGCGATGTCTATGTCCATTGAGGCGCCGATCCTGCTCAGGGACTTCTGGATAGCCAACACGCAGGTGGGACAGTCAACCCCGACGACCCTTACCTTCTCCCTGGCGAGAGCCAACGGGCCCACCTGCTAGCCGTGGGGCATCCCCGCGGGGCCGTGCTTGAGGTAGAACCCCGGGTCCTTCTCGAAGGCCTTCTTGCAGTGCTGGCTGCAGAAGTAGTACACAGACCCCTTGTAGACGGACCTGTACGGCGTCCTCTCCGTATCGACCTCCATCCCGCAGACAGGGTCTACAGCCTTACCCACGGTTATGACAGGGTCAACTCGGCCTGATAAAAGCTTCGACTACTTGTGCTGGCTTTCCTCCCTCTCGAGGAACGCGGAGAACTGCTCCACGTACTTGAAGCCGTGGTCGGGAAACACCAGGACATAGTCACCCTCCTCGACCAGGCCCTCGGCGCGTAGCTTCTCGAAAGCTGCTACCACGGCCCCGCTGCTCAGCCCGATGAATAGCCCCTCACTCCTGGCGACGCGGATAGCGTGCTTGATAGCCTCGTCCGGGTGTACGTCCACCACCCTGTCTACTTCCACGTAGTGGAGCCACTTCATGCCGCTCTCAACCCTCCTGATCCCGGGGATCACCGTGCCAGGGGCTGGCTGCACGCCGTACACCCTGACGCTCTTCCCGTACCTGCTCTTGAAATAGAGGCTGAGCGCTGAGAGGTGCCCAGAGGTGCCGATACCCCCTACAATACCCCTGAGGCTCAGGGATGCCTCCCTCACCTGGAGGTCGAGCTCCTTCGCTGTGTAGCGCAGGTGCACCTTGAAGTTGGCATTGTTCTCAAACTGGTTGAGGTGGTACCCTCCCTCCCTCCTCGCGAGCTCGTCTACCTCGCCCACGAACTCAACGGTGAGGGTCTTGGGGACCCTGTGCACTTCTGCTCCCATAACCCGCAGAATGGTGTCGGACGCTCTCTGTATTGTAGCTGGCAGGTACAGCTTGACCTTAAGACCCTTTATAGCGGCCATCGCAGCCAGAGCCATGCCCGTGTTCGTGCTAGTAGCCTCGTATAGGAGCACGCGAGCGCCCGGGTTTCTTGCGAGGAAATCGGAAACCATGGACCAGCCGATCCTGTCTTTCACGCTCATGCTGAAGGGGTTGAAGAACTCCAGCTTAGCCCAGACCCTCTGAGAACCGCTCGAGAGCGAGGCAAGCCTCACCAGAGGAGTGGGCCAGTTCCTGTACAAGAGCTCCTCAGTGCTCTGAAAGACCCTGAAGCGCGGAGGAGAGATCTCCTCGAAGAAGCCCAGCTCCTCCAGCGCGTACTCCCGCTTATCTCCGCAGGGTGGGCACCTGCAGCCCAGGAAGTCCAGAGCCTCCAGCAGCAGCTCCTCTTCGGACGGCGTTGAGGGGCAGCGCACAACCCCCTTCTTTAGGATCTCGGCGACAAGCCCTAGCACGAGCTCCAGCCTCTCATCCCTCTTGAACAGCTGCACGCTACTCACCCAAGAGCGGATAGTGGTACGTCGACGAAGGGTAGCTCGATGCAGAGTATATGCCTGCTGGTCTTGTGGGGTAGGAGCTGGCCCGTCAGGCCGGCTCGGAGGACAAGATCCTTGGTGACCAGCCAGTCACTCCTCCAGCTCTCCACGCGCACACAGGGGTCATCGTAGCTGATGAGCAGCGCTGGGACAAGCCTCTTCCCAAGCTTCCTCAGGACTCGTACCCTGTGGTGACCGTCGAGTATGACGAGCGTCTCGGACTCGACGAGTATAGGCTTCCTGATCAGACCTGTGCTCAAGATCTCCGATTCAAGCTCGGATAAGCGAGCGGGGTCCACCTCCTCGTGAGGATGTAGTACCTCGAGCGGCACTAGAACTACGGGGTAGCTGTCAGCGCAGCAGATGACATCCCTCTGGACATTGACCAGGGTGGCTAGAACCGGGTTTCTGAAGAGCTCGCTGCAGCAGGGAAGGCCGACCAGCTCAATCTCAGCCCGCGGCTGTAAACTCTCGCGGGACACATCCGCAACCCTTTACACATCCTCCCGGACGCATATAAGTATTCCTGTGTCATACAAGTACAAGTTTCATGGGAGGCATAAGTGCTTTAGGAAAGCTTTACCGCTAGGATTAGAAACTATTTTACTCGCGCACTGCTGGTACGCGAGGCTTCTTACGACTGCGCCTCCAGAAATCTCTCCCTCACCAGGTGGTCCAGACCCAGCTCCTTAGACAGCTCCTCCACCTCCCTCCTGGTGCTCTCCAGCATGTCATCCACCTCGAAACCCATGCGCTTGTACTCCAGGCCCACCAGGTACGTGGCTATGTAGTTGCAGAGCCTAGCCATCCTAGACTCCAGGCTCCTCTGCTCAACGTACTCCCTGTAGAGCCTCCTGGCCAACCCGTTCTCAACCTCGCTCTCCACAAAGTCCAGCTCTATGCGGTTCTTCAGCTCTCCAATCCTGGAGCTGAGGCTCTTGGTAACATCACCTACGAACGCCTCGCCCAGGTCGTGAACCAGCGCGTAAGCGACAAGCTTGCCGGGGTCAGCTACACCAGCTCTGTCGGCCAGCTCTAAACAGATGAAGGCCGTCATGAAGGAGTGCTCTGCTACAGTCTCAGCTATGGAGCCTGGAACTCCTCGCAGCATCCACCCGCTCCTAGCGAGCGAGAGCAAAGCCCTGGCAGCGCTTACCAGATCCCCACGCGGCTTCATGACAGCGTCATGTATCCTGACCGCTTTTTTAAGCTTAGCGAAGAGCCTCCAGGGCTTATGAGACCGTTGTACGCGCCAGATATCGGGTCTCGGCAGGCCTGGTCCCGCTTTTTCCGCTGGTAAGCCAATTCCAACTCCATCCCCCTTCCCCAGCTACGTAGGATAGCCAGGTACTGAGGCCATCAGCCCCAACCATTAGCATGTAAAAGAGCACCGTAAGACGCGCTCGTGCGCGCACCCTAGCCGGTTTCCAATAGCTCCTCCACGCTCACGCACTTCACCAGCTTCCGCGCCTTAGCCTTCAGCTCTTCATCTTCGGTGACCAGCTTCAGGTCGAACTTCTGCGCGAGAACCACATAGGAGGAATCGTACGCTGTAAGACCCAAATCGATCGCCACCCTCAGCACCTCCTCCTCCAGCCCTTCCACGCTTAGGACGCGCATGAAGCGGGTAACCCGGTTCAGCAACCTGGCGAGCTCCACTGCTCTACCAGCCGGGATCGTTTTCGATAGGTAGAGCTCCTTCCAAACCGCGTTCAAAACCTCGTAGAGAGTCAGCCACTGGACATAGCTCCTGTAGAGCAGCTCCACCCTGCCGAGCTTCAGGACCTTGACCAGCGATGACGCGTCGAAAAGCAAGTCGGGCATCAGCGCCCCTCTCTATCCTCTCTGATGTGCTTGACGATTCTCCCGACATCTATTGCCTCGAGCACGTCGCGCAGGTTATCGAGCTCCCTCCTCAGCAGCTCCAACTCCCTCCTCTCAACCTCCTCCTCGAGCCTCTCCCTGAGGAACCGGGACACGTTTATCCCGAGCGCCCTAGCCCTCTCGACAACCTCCCTCCTAACCTTCG
>JAJHRT010000060.1 GCA_020833575.1 Thermofilum sp.
CGCAGTGGACACGACGGGCGCTGGCGACGCCTTCAACGCGGCCTTCCTGGTCTGCTGGAAGCTCGGCATGGAGCTTAGCGAGTGCCTGCTCCTAGCCAATGCCGCCGGAGCGCTCAAGGCCAGCAGGTACGGCGCACAGTCCTCCCCCACCCTCGACGAGCTCCTCTCGTTCCTCTCCGCCAGGGGCCTCGGGGGGCTCGCCGCCAGGCTCAGAGGCGCCGCACAAAGTAAATAAGCTGGCAGGGGGGTTGGTGGGGCGGGCAGTGGGCCTGCATGCCTGGCTCGGACGTCGCCTGCACGCCAGTCTGCCCTTTTAGAGCCTTCACCTGCTACAAGCAGGCTCTCATTTACCGCAGGCAGAGGGGCGAGCTCACCCCCTTCTGCTCCTGGATAGGCGACGTGTGCATCGGCTACAAGTGCCAGTTCGCCGGCTGCGCTAGGCACGCTCTCCTCCCCGACGGCACCTGCAAGCTGAAGCTCGAGGCCCTGGCGCCCGCCAGGGCGGTGGAGGACGACGACGTCCTCGAGAAGGAGGCCGAGGTGCTGGAGAGGCAGCTGTACGGGAAGATCCGGGACAAGCTGAAGAAGCTGGGCACGAGAGCTTGGGAGGTCGAGTGAGAGCTTAAATAGCTCTCAGGGTATTTCCGCGCTCGGGTGCCAGCGCTTGAGGCTGCTCCTCATTCACGCGAAGAGCTTCGACTACGAAGCGGTGCAGCGGGCTCTCGACGAGGCAGAACCCCTAGACGGTAACCGCGGCGGCTCCTTCGAGAACGTTCTCGTCGCCTTCGTCACCGTCGAGCAGGGGGACTCTGGGGACGCCTCGCTCGTGGAGAGGGCTGCGGGCGAGATACTGGACGTCCTCAGGCGCGTTGGAGCTCAGCGCGTTCTCCTGTACCCTTACGCCCACCTCTCCAGCAACCTGGCGTCACCCCGCGAGGCGAAGGAGATCCTGGCCAGCCTGGAGAGGGTGATAGCCGAGCGCGGCGTCTCCGTCTCCCGCGCCCCCTTCGGCTGGTACAAGCGCTTCAGGCTGGAGTGCTACGGGCACCCGCTCTCGGAGCTCTCGCGGACGATAATACCCGGCGAGAAGCCCGCGCCAGGCTACCAGGACTACGCGGTCCTCTTCCCCGACGGCAGGGTCGTGCCCATCGAGGAGCTCAGCGCGGGTGAGCTGCCGCAGGACTTCCTGAAGCTGCTCGAGGCAGAGGTCTTCAAGGTGAGGAGGGAGGGGGGCGAGCCCACCTACCTGGACTACTGCAAGAAGTTCGGGTTTGAGTGGGAGCCCATGAGCGACCTGGGGCACATGCGCTACGGCCCCGAGGCCACGGTCATGGTGGAGGCTGTGGCGGAGTACGCCTGGATGTGCGCTCAGAGCCTCGGCATCCCGGTCTTCAGGGTGAAGGGGACCAACACCTTCAACCTGGAGTACAAGCCGGTCAAGACGCACGCGGAGCTCTTCGGGGACAGGCTCTACCAGCTGGAGGTCGACGACAAGAAGCTTGTGCTCAGGTACGCCGCCTGCCACCAGCAGTTCGCGATGGTGAAGGACTGGAGCATCAGCTACAGGAACCTGCCCTTCGGCGTCCTCGAGATCGCCGACAGCTACAGGCTGGAGCAGCCCGGGGAGCTGCTCCTCTGCTTCAGGCTGAGGAAGTTCCTCATGCCCGACCTCCACATCTTCTGCAAGGACCTCGAGGAAGCTAAGCAGGTGTCCTTCCGCGTGCACTCCAAGATATACGAGGAGATCAGGAAGCTGGGGAGGGACTACGTCTCGATCTACAACCTGACCCGCAGCTTCCTGGAGGGCGAGAGGGAGTACCTGCGCAGGCTGGTGGGGATGGAGGGCAAGCCGGTGCTCCTGCACTTCGTTCCCGAGGGCAAGTACTACTGGGTGCTGAACGTGGAGTACAACATCATCGACGAGCTCGGCAGGCCGAGGGAGATAGGCACGTTCCAGATCGACGTGGGCAACGCGGAGCGCTTCGGCATAACCTACGTGGACGAGAACAACGAGCCCAAACACCCCGTGATAATCCACACGGCCCTGCTCGGCTCCATCGAGAGGTACATCTTCGCGGTCCTCGACACGGCGGCGCAGACCGCGAAGTCCGGGAAGCAGCCCTCACTGCCGCTCTGGCTCTCCCCAGTCCAGGTCAGGGTGATCCCGCACAGCCAGGAGTTCCTCGCCGAGGCGGAGAGGGTCGCCGACGAGCTCGAGAAGGCTGGCTTGCGCGTGGACCTCGACGATAGGGACGAGAGCGTGGCGCGCAGGATACGCGACGCGGAGGTGAAGTGGATCCCCTACGTGGTCGTCGTGGGGAAGAGGGAGGTGGAGAGCGGGAAGCTGAGCGTGAGGGTGAGGGGCTCGGGCCAGCGGGAGATGACCCTGGAGGAGCTGAAGGCGCAGTTGCTCAGGGAGCTGGAGGGGTACCCCAGGGTGCCCAGCACGCTGCCCAGGAGGGTGAGCCTCAGGCCGAAGTACAGGTGAGGCATTGGCGCTCAAAACCCGGCTAGTGGTACCCTGTGACCCTGAGGCTCTCCCTGGAGAAGCTCCTCTACGATCGCGAGAGGCTACGGCGCGAGCTCGAGGCGAGGCTGCCGCGCGAGAGCGTCGTCCGGGCCACAAGCGACTACCACTCCAGGAAGCCCCCGAGGCCCTGCGGCTTCACTGTGCACTCGGCCGTGGGGTGCTCCTTCGCGTGCACGTACTGCTACCTCCCGGACATGGGCGTGAGCTACGCTTCGGCGAGGCCCTACGGGCTCAAGGGCGATGAGATGGTCCTGGCGCTGCTTTCCAACCCCTACTTCCTGCCCGGGAGGCTCGGCCCCCCCATAGCTATCGGCAGCATCGGGGAGCCCTTCGCCGACAGCGGCACGACCCAGAAGACGCTGGAGTACCTCGCAGCCTTCTCCAGGTACCTGGGGAACCCCACGCAGTTCTCAACCAAGGCGGCTCTGGGGGGTGACATCGCCCGTCACCTCGCCGGCTTGAAGCTCCCCCTGAGCCCGCTCGTGACCGTGGTAACCCTCAAGAGGAGCACTGCCCTAGAGCCGGGAGCGCCAAGCCCGGAGGCGAGGCTAGAGGCTATCCGCAGGCTGCGTGAGCACGGCCTGAACCCCATCCTCTTCCTCCGGCCGCTGATCCCCGGGGTGAACACGGACGAGCTGGACGACCTGCTCTCCGAGGCTAGGAGGCACGGGGCCGTTGGCGTGGTCGTCGGCGGCTTCAGAGCCACAGCGAGCAACCTGCTGCGCCTCGCTAGAGCTGGAGTGGACTTGAGCGAGGTCAAGCGCAGGCTGCCGAGGCAGCCGGCACCAGGTGAGCAGGTCCCCCTAGAGCTCCACGACCTCAAGCAGGAGGTGGTGAGGCTAGCCCGGGAGAGGGGGCTCACACCCTTCCTGAGCGCCTGCTGTGCTAACAATTTCACAGCCTTCCTCCACGACGCCCTCCGCGCCCCGTGCCCGGGGCTCGACTTCATCGATGGGAAGTTCTGCACCAGGTGCCCTGTGGACTGCCCTAACCTCAGGACCGAGGTCGACCCGGAGGAGGTGAGCAGGATGGTGAGGAGGTTCGCGGGTGAGAGCGGCAGCGTTGAGGTCGACGACCGGTGGCTCGTCATCCGCGGGGTCAAGAGGCGGAAGCTAAACCCCGTCCACAAGTACCTGCTGGAGGTTGGCTACCGCAGGAGGGTGGTGCTGAAGTGAAGAACCCAATGAGGAACTTCTTCTCAAGGGTTCTCTGGGACAGCTCTCTCGAAAGGGGGGAGGTCTGGGTCCGCTACATCTCCCGGGGTGCGGCTCAGGGGTACGAGGAGTTCACGGGCTCGGAGATAGTCAGGGTGACTAGGGATGGGGTGGTGATCGCGAGGGGTGGCGCCGAGAGGTACATCCCCTACCACAGGATCGTGGAGATTAGGTACGGGGGTAAAGAAGGCAGGGTGGTTTTCCTCAGGAGCGAGGGTGTGTACAGCTTCAGGCTTTAATGCCTCTCTTGGCCATGTAGACCATGAGGTCGACCAGGCGGCAGGAGTAGCCCCACTCGTTGTCGTACCAGGCCAGGACTTTAACCATGTTGCCTCTTCCTCCCACCACGTCGCTGGCGGGAGCGTCGTAGATGGCAGAGTGGGGATTGCCTATTATGTCCGAGCTCACGATCGGGTCCTCGGTGTACTCGAGGATCCCCTTGAGCTCGCCCTCAGCCGCCCTCTTGAACGCCGCGTCCATCTCCTCCTTGGTGACCTCCTTCCGGAGCAGCGCCACGAAGTCGACCAGCGAGCCGTCCGCCACTGGGACCCTGATCGCGAGCGCCGTCAGCTTGCCGGTTAGCTCCGGGTAGACCTCGAAGATTGCTTGTGCAGCGCCCGTGGACGTCGGGATGATGTTCAGCGCTGCTGCTCGGGCTCTCCTCAGGTCCTTGTGGACGAGGTCCAGGATTCGCTGATCGTTCGTGTAAGCGTGGACGGTGGTCATCATACCCTCCACTATCCCGAAGTTCTCGTGGAGCACCTTGACAACGGGGGCGAACGCGTTGGTCGTGCACGAGGCGTTGGAGACTATGTGGTGCTTAGAGGGGTCGTACTTGTCGTGGTTAACGCCCATGACTATCGTGATGTCCGGCTTCTTGGCGGGCGCTGATATCACGACCTTCCTAGCACCGGCTGTGAGGTGTTTGGAGGCTCCCTCCCTGTCCGTATACCTCCCGGTGGACTCGAGCACGATGTCTATGTCCATCTTTGACCAGGGGAGCTGAGCTGGGTCGGCGACGCTCAGGACGGTCATCTCCCAGTCCTCCACTACGAGAGTGTTGTCCTTGACAGCTAGCTTGCCGTTGAACCTGCCGAAGACGGAGTCGTACTTGAAGAGGTACGCGAGGGTCTTAGCGTCGGTCAGATCGTTCACGGCGACGACCTCGAAGTTCCTTCTGAACTCCTCGTTCTTCAGAGCGGCTTTTAGGAAGTTCCTCCCAATCCTGCCAAAGCCGTTTATAGCGACGCGGATTGCCATGCTTTGTCGAATTTTACTTCAGCTATAGCCTTAAAAGGCGCACTTATACTATTAGGGCTTTACGAAAGGTTTTTAAGGCTCAGCCCTGCACGAGCTCCTCACAGTTGCGGGCCTTCCGAGCCTCTTCATCGCCCAGCTCCCCATGCGCGCGGTGGCATATATTTCGCGCGCCTTCGACAATAGCTTAAAGCATTTATAGCAACTGGTTAGTCCGATACTCCCGTATGGGCCAGGGCGCTGATGTCCTCTCGGATCCCGCGCTGCGCGAGATAGCTTCCAAGATCGCTGGGGAGATTATAATATCGGATAAGCCTGGCCTCGAGATGAAGAAGTGGAGGGAGCGGTTCGGCCTGACCCAGGTGGAGGTCGCAGCCCTGATGGGTGTTTCCGCCTCTGTCCTGAGCGATTACGAGAGCGGGCGGAGGAAGTCCCCCGGCGCTAGGTTTGTCTCGCGCTTTGTGAGGAGCCTTATACTGCGCGACATCGAGAGGGGTGGCATAGTCCTGTCCGGGCTGCGCCGGATACTCCTGGGCTCGGAGTCGCTGAAGCAAGCTGTACTCGACATGAGAGAGTTCAGCATCCCCATAACGATCGCCCGCTTCTGCGAGTACATCTCCGCGGACCTGGTGGTGGGGGCGGCGCACATGTCCACACCCCTGCTTGGCTACACCGTCGTGGACAGCATAAAGCTGGTTCTCGACGTGCCCTCGTACGACTACGTTAAGCTCTACGGCGCTACAACTCAGAGAGCCGCCATCTTCACCAGGGTGACTTACGGGCGCAGCCCCATGGTGGCGGTCAAGTCCATGCAAGCGGGGATGGGGGGCTTGAGGCCGGCGCTCGTTGTGCTGCATGGTGTCAAAAAGGTGGACGAGCTAGGGCTGGAGATCGCAAGGCGGGAGAACATCCCGCTGGCGGTCACGAGGATTGAGGATGTAAATGAGCTCATCGATAGGCTGAGGTCCATCAAGTGAGCTGCCC
>JAJHRT010000009.1 GCA_020833575.1 Thermofilum sp.
TGCTCGGCGCAGCTCCTAGAAGCTTACCCTGGAGGTGTAGAGGGCGTTCCTCGCGGCATCGAAGAAGAGCTCAACCCCCTTAACCTCAGGGAGCTTTGTCACGATGTCGCGCTCCGTGAGAATCCCCACGGGCAGGCCGGAGTCCTCAACGACAACGACGCAGCCTATGCCGTGCCTCCTCATGACCCCGAGCGCCCTGCCCACGTCTTCGTTGGCGTTGACCGTGATGACGGGGCTCTTCGCTATGCTCTGCAGGGGGGTGTTGTACACCTGCTCCCACTCGCCCCTCCTTAGCCTCGAAAGGCTCCCCTCAGACCCCATAAAGCCTAGCAGATCCTTTATGGTGACGATCCCGCTGAGAGAGCCGCGGGACACAAGGGGCAGCCTCCTTATCCTGTAGCTGCTCATGGTCTCGAGAGCCTTGGCCACGGTCTCGTGAGGGTCAAGGGCGACAAGGGGCGTGGACATAACCTCCTTGACCTTCACGTACATCTCGTAGTCCGCGAAGAGGTTTGCGACATGACGCTCCGAGATGAGCCCCTTAACCCTCCCATCGCTGCCTAGAACCAGGAGCACGCCTACCTTGAGCTCCATGAACTTCGTGAGCACGTCCTCTATGGGCGCCGACTCCGGGACCCAGGCCGGCTGGTAGCTCAGCTCAACAGCCTTGGTCTCGCTCAGAGCCCTGTAAACATCGCCGCCGAACCTACCCACGACCACGCTCCTGTACCTCCGGCCGCCTAGGAAATCGGCAAGGTCCCTGGCTGAGACCATCCCCACAGGGGCTCCGGAGCCCGACACGAGAACACAGTGCCTGACACGCTTCTCAGCCATCCCAACGAGGACTTCCAACAGTGTTGCGTCAGGCCCCAGCGTCAGCGCTGGAGGGTACCTCCCAATCCTCAAAGCCAAGCCTACCACTCCGGCTAAGCTGGGCTCAAGGGGCTAAAATCTGTTACTTGCCTGAGAGGATTACGTCAAAAAACGTAGAATGCGCGCCGCGTAGGGTGCTTAGTGCCCAGGACCGCGCCGGTAGACAGCCTCGGGCTATTGGGAGTGGCCGGCTCGCACCTCGGGCGTAAGCCCTCGGTGCTTACACCGCCACCCCATCAACCCCGTCTTCTACGGGTGCCCTCGTCCCGGTCCCCGAGCCCCGTCGCCGGGGCCCAACGGACCGAGAGCGGCCGCCTCGTCTCGGGGTGGGCTTCCCGCTTAGATGCTTTCAGCGGTTATCCCTTGCGGCGTGGCTGCCCGGCAGTGCCCTGCCGGACAACCGGTACACTAGAGGCCACGGCCCGCCGTTCCTCTCGTACTGAGCGGACCATCCCCTCAGGCGGCCAGCGGTCCCGGCAGGTAGAGTCCGACCTGTCTCGCGACGGTCTAAACCCATCTCACGTTCCCCTTTAATGGGCGAGCAGCCCCACTCTTGGCCCCTGCTGCAGGGCCAAGCTGGGAAGAGACGACGTCTGGGTACCAAACCGCGGGGTCGATGTGAACTCTCGCCCGCGACGAGCCGGTTATTCCCGGGGTAACTTTTCTGTCATGCCCGGCCCCCACCGAAGGGGGCACGAGCGTTCGCTAGGCCCCGGTTTCCCGGCTGCGCCCCATGCGTTTAAGGGCGCAGTCAGCCCGGCTTTTGGCCTTGCCCTCTACGGCGGAGTTCTGACCCGCCTGAGCCGAGCTTTGGGCACCCCTGATACCTTTTCAGGGGTGTGCCGCCCCAGCCAAACAGCCCACCTGGCACTGTCCCCCGGGATTACCCCGAGGTTAGGGACGCAGCCGCGAGTGGGCGGTGTTTCAGGGCCGCATCCGCCGGCCCCGGAGGACCGG
The DNA here is from genome assembly GCA_020833575.1 of Thermofilum sp. GTDB lineage: Archaea > Thermoproteota > Thermoprotei > Thermofilales > Thermofilaceae > Thermofilum. The sequence continues at coordinate 1,831 of JAJHRT010000009.1, forward strand.
CTTCATAGCTCCCGCCTACGCTATGCACCCGCAGCCGCATCCCAATGCCAGGCTGCTGTGAAGCTCCACGGGGTCTTCTCGCCCCACCGGGACTCCCAGGACTGTGCACCTGGTTGCGGGTTCAGCGGGTCCCGGGCTGGGACAGCGGGGACCTCGTTGATCCATTCATGCGCGCCGGAACTTACCCGGCAAGGCATTTGGCTACCTTAAGAGAGTCAGAGTTACTCCCGGCCTTCAGCGGCGCTTCGCCCGGTTGAACCCGGGTTTCACGTACCGCCAGTGGCCAGGATTCAGCCCCCGTACACACCCTTTCGGGCTCGCGGGGACCTATGTTTTTATTAAACAGTCGGGTCCCCCTTGTCACTGCGACCTGCGGTCCCAGGGAAACCCCCAGAACCGCAGGCACCCCTTCTCCCGAAGTTACGGGGCCAATTTGCCGAGTTCCCTAGCCCGGGTTACCCCGCCACGCCTTGGGCTTCTCACCCAGGGGCACCTGTGTCGGTTCTCGGTACGGTCGTGGGGGGTCCTTCCCGGCTCCCTTTTCACTGGCCCCGGGAGTCGGGGGAACCCGCCTAACGGCGGGCCCGTCCCGCCTTCACCCGGTTCTCGCCATGACGGCACTCCCCGGGCTTCAGCGGTTGGGCGGAGCGGCAGCTCCGCTCCCCCTATCCCGAGGCGTCAGGAGCCGGGCCTTGCGTTGCCGCGAAGCGTACCCCCACGGCACGGGAATATTAACCCGTTTCCCTTTCGGCGGCACCAGGTTGAGGGCCGCCTTAGGACCGGCTAACCCTCAGCTGACGACCGTTGCTGAGGAACCCTTGCCCTTTCGGCGGAGGGGATTCTCACCCCTCTTGCGCTCTTACTACCGCCGGGATTTTCGTTCCGGGCGGATCCACCGGACCTCACGGCCCGGCTTCTAGTCCACCCGGACGCCCCCCTACCGGATCACCCCGCAATGCGGGGTGCCCCGGGGTCTCGGCGGCCGGCTTAGTCCCGATAATCTTCGGGGCCCCCCGCCTCGGCGGGTAAGCTGTTACGCACTTCTTAGCCGATGGCTGCTTCTAAGCCTACGGCCCCGCTGTCTAAGGCGGGGGACGCCCTTCCGGCTTGACACTTTAGCCGGCACTTGGGGGCCTTAACCCCGGTCTGGGTTGTTCCCCTCTCGGCCCAGCGGCTTATCCGCTGGAACCCGTCTCCGCCCTTCTACGGAGCCGACCGGTTCGGGGTTTGAAAGGGAGCTGGGGCCTTTCGGCCCCTGGGCCCCCAATCAGTGCCCTACCCAGTCGGCCTCCTCCGGGCGGGCCGGGCTGCGACCCGCTTCGGGGGGAACCAGCTATCACCGAGCTTGATTGGTCTTTTGCCCCTAGGCCGAGGTCATGGGAACGAATTGCACGTCAGAACCCCTGCGGGCCTCCACCCGGCTTTCGCCGGGCTTCACCCTGCCCCGGCCTAGATCGCTCGGTTTCTGGTCTCACGGCTGTGACTCCGGGCCCTTTCAGACCCCGCCCCACACCGGCCACGAAGGCCGGCTACGGGCATGTCGGTTTCCCTACGCCTTCGGGGATTAACCCCCTTAGGCTCGCCACAGCCGTGAACTCCCCGGCTCGTGTTTCTAGACGCAAGGCGCGACCCCGGTCCCCTCCCCTCGTACTCCCCGGTCGCCCGGGTTTCCTTCGGGGAGGCTCACTCCTTTCGAGCCGCGCCACCTGTCGCCGCCTGGTTTCAGGCTCTTTTCACCCCCCTTCCGGGGTTCTTTTCAGCTTTCCCTCACGGTACTAGTGCGCTATCGGTCTCGGGACGTATTTAGCCTTGGAGGTCGGTGACCCCCAGCTTCCCACGGCAAAACCAAGCCGTGGTACTCAGGGACACCCGCCATCTCCCCCCTGGGTTTCGCCTACGGGGCTGTCACCCTCTACGGCGGGGCTTTCCAGCCCACTTCGGCTACCCAGGGTCGGGAGGGCGCGGGGCCCTGCAACCCCACATCCCCCCAGACTCATCGCCTGGGGGTTCGGTTTGGGCTCTCCCCCTTTCGGTCGCCCCTACTCAGGGGATCCCATTTTGGTTTCTTCTCCTCCCCCTACTAAGATGTTTCCGTTGGGGGGGTTCCCGCTCGGTACTCCCCTTGCGGGTTTCCCGAGCGCTGCGGGCTATTCGCCCGCAGCAGGAGGTCCCATTCGGCGATCCCCGGATCGAAGCCTGCCTGCGGCTCCCCGGGGCGTATCGCCGCTTGCCACGGCCTTCGTCGGCGCCCGAGCCGAGCCATCCACCAGGCGGCTTAGTGCCGTCTACCAGCGCGGTCCTGGTTTGCACGCACCCTACGCGGCGCTCATTCACCCAAGCGACCGCCAGGTCGCTTGGGCTCGGCCATCCACCCGGGAACGCGCGTTCCCGGGATTCATCTAAGGATTAGCGAGAGGTGAGTGGTGCGCGGTACGCGGGACGCAGAGGGTAAAGGAGGTGATCCGGCCGCAGGTTCCCCTACGGCCACCTTGTTACGACTTCTCCCCCCTTGGGGGGCCCGGGTTCGACCTCCCACCTCACGGCAGGAGGCCTCACCCGGGCCCCCCTCGGGTGGAGCGACGGGCGGTGTGTGCAAGGAGCAGGGACGTATTCACCGCGCGTTGGTGACACGCGGTTACTAGGGATTCCACGTTCACGAGGGCGAGTTGCAGCCCTCGATTCCTACTGAGGCGGGGTTTACGGGATTACCTCCCCCTTTCGGGGTCGGAACCCGCTGTCCCCGCCATTGCAGCTCGCGTGTAGCCCGGGGGTTTCGGGGCATACTGACCTGCCGTAGCCCCCTCCTTCCTCCGGCTTATCGCCGGCAGTCCCCCTAGAGTGCCCCGGCCCCGAAGGGCCGGGTGGCAACTAGGGGCGGGGGTCTCGCTCGTTCCCTGACTTAACAGGACACCTCACGGCACGAGCCGGCGACGGCCATGCACCTCCTCTCAGCTCGTCTGGCAAGGTCGTCAGCCTGGCCTTCATCCTGCTGTCGCCCCCGGTAAGGTTTCCGGCGTTGACTCCAATTGAACCGCAAGCTTCACCCCTTGTGGTGCTCCCCCGCCAATTCCTTTAAGTTTCAGCCTTGCGGCCGTACTCCCCAGGCGGCGGGCTTAACGGCTTCCCTTCGACACTAGGCGGGCTCGAAGCCCGCCTAGCATCTAGCCCGCATCGTTTACAGCTGGGACTACGGGGGTATCTAATCCCCTTTGCTCCCCCAGCTTTCGTCCCTCACCGTCGGGCGCGTTCCAGCCGGGCGCCTTCGCCACTGGTGGTCCTCCTGGGATTTTCGGATTTCGCCCCTACCCCAGGAGTACCCCCGGCCTCTCCCGCCCCCTAGCCCGGCAGTATCCCCCCGCTCCCACGGTTGAGCCGTGGGCTTTAAGGGGGGACTTACCGGGCCGGCTACGGACGCTTTAGGCCCAATAAACGTCCCGACCACTCGCGGGGCTGGTATTACCGCGGCGGCTGACACCAGGCTTGCCCCCCGCTTATTCCCCCGGCTTTTTAGACCGGGGAAAAGCCGCCCTCTTCGGGCGGCACTCGGGGTGACTCCGTCACGGTTTCCCGCATTGCGGAAGTTTCGCCCCTGGTGCGCCCCGTAGGGCCTGGGCCCTTGTCTCAGTGCCCATCTCGGGGCTCCCGCTCTCACGGCCCCCACCCGTCTTCGGCTTGGCGGGCCGTTACCCCGCCAACTACCTGATAGGCCGCAGCCCCATCCTCGGGCAGGCGTAGCGGGCATGGCGCTACGCCCCTTTCGGCGCGAGCCCATTCCAGGAGCTCGCGCCTATGGGGTATTATCCCCAGTTTCCCGGGGTTATCCCCCTCCCGAGGGTAGGTTAGCCACGTGCTACTGAGCCGTCCGCCGGAGCCGGCCCTTGCCCCGGCTCCAAGACTTCCATGGGTTAGCCCCACCCCGATAGCGGTCGGGTCCGGCAGGATCAACCGGAGTCAGGCCGCTGACGGAGGGAGCACCACGGGTTAGCGTCCCGCGTACCGCGCACCACTCTCTTGTCCCCGAGAGGTCCGGGCTCCTGCGCCCGTTTTTCTCGGGGACGCACGATGTCGCCGTAGACGGAGGCCGCCTCTTCATTGGGGGAGGGTAGCCTCCCCCGCGATCCTGGCGGACCGCCGGGTCTACGGCATTTTCTATCAAATCATAGACCCCTTATAAACGTTTCTCTACGGAAGAAGCCAGAGGAGGTCTAGGGAGCATTTTTATATGGGTGGGGGCTTAGACTCGTGGGCTGTGAAGAAATTGACCTGGGCTGAGCTGTGAAGAAATGCACCTCCTCTGAGCCTTTACTGCTCCTCAACGTTCTCGAAGGTTGAGATTACGAGGTTCTCAGGCTTCCTGATGATCTCGCCAACCCTTACTCCTATGAGAGCCTTAACGCCCTTGGTGTAGGCAGCATCCACTAGGCGCTGAGTCACTATGCCGTCCAGCACAACGTACGTAACCCCATCTAGCTCCTTGAGCTTGCTTACAAGGTCTTTCACGGGGACCCGGGCCACCTCGTTCCAGTTAGCATCGTAGAGCACGGACTCGAGAGTGCCCTTGATCCCGTCGAGCACCTCCTTAACATGGCGCGGTACCTTCACCTTCTCCACGAAGCTTGACTGCTGTGCGGGCTTACGGCTGAGGAGCTTTGCCGGCGGCACTATGAACTCGGCCTTTATCTCGCGCTGCTGCTTCTTCTCCCGCTCAAGGCTTTCTATGAACTCCTCGACGGAGACCTTGCTCTGGAGGCACTTGGCGATTTCCTTAGCTGTCAGCTCCTCAACCTCTCTACCCTCGGGTGCTCTGGCGATGTAGTCTACGTGTATCGAGCTGATCACATTCCTTGCGATGAGCTCGCCTCCTCTATCCCCGTCGACGAAAAGTACGACCTTCTTCCCGCTCAGGAGCTCCTTCAGGCTCTTGGGCACAGTAGCGCCGCCTATTGCTAGTACGTTGCGGTACCCGTGCCTCAGGAGGTTGAGGACGTCAGCCCTTCCCTCAACCAGTATTACTGTGTCGGCTATCGGCACGTCGGGCCCCCCTGGGAGCTTCTCCTCTCCGTACTCGACGAGCTCAGCGGCACGAACCCTGCTGAGAACCTCCTCCACGATCTCGCGGGACTCTGGAATGCTTTCAGAGAGCTTCTTGTACAGCTCCACAGCCCTCTCGACGATCTTCTTCCTTTTCTCGCTCCTCACATCCTCTATGCCCACAATCTCGGTCTTAGCGGGGTAGGGGCCGACCTTATCTATTGTCTCGATGGTTGCTGCCAGCACAGCTGTCTCGACCATGTCGAGGTTCGAGGGGATCTCGACCTCTGCTAGGGTCTTGTCGCCCTGCTGGCGAGTAGAAACCTCTATCCTGCCTATCCTCCCGGTTTTCTGCAGCTCTCGGAGATCAAGCTCCTCGCCCAGAAGCCCCTCTGTCTGCCCGAAGATTGCACCAACTATGTCGTGCTTGTCAACGATCCCTGAGACCTCTACTCGAGCCTTTATCACGTACTTTGCTGATACCGGAGGACCACCCATTCCCCATGCACCCTGTGATGCGCATTATTAGCGTCACCCGGTGAGACTCGCGGTGCGCTGTAGCCGCCAGTTAACACACCCTCTCACGGCTCGGGCGGTACACCGCCTTACGCTCGGAGTGCTCTCTGCTGGCGGCACACGCGCACCGCCTCAGCAACCTCAAAACAAAGCCACGTTAATAAATCGCACGGCGCGCCAGCCCCGATAAAAATAAGAGTCTCTGAAAGAGCGAGAAAAAGGGGGGCCGGGGTGGCCGAGGGGTCAAGGCGCTGGGCTGCAGTAGCCCTGATCCGGGGAACCTTGTAGAGACCCAGTTTCACCCGGGTTCGAGTCCCGGCCCCGGCTCCACGGGTTTCTTCGGGATTCCTCAAGCAATCTTGCACAAGGAGAATGATGCTAGCTTCTGTTTCAGGAAAAAGGTGGTGCGGGGGCCGGGATTTGAACCCGGGCAGGCCAACGCCAGCGGATGTCTTACGTAGCTGAGGCTTAAGTGTGGGCCCTCGCGGTCCGCCCCCTTTATCCAGGCTCGGGCACCCCCGCCCCCTCCTCTTGCTATCCAGTAGTAGTAGGAGGATTTAAGGTTTCGCGCGCGCATGCGATTTGGTGAAATAGTAGTGCTTCATGCGTGTAATTGGGGTCTACATGTCGAGCGGGCTCATAGTTCCGGTGAACCCGGGCAGGCTGGGAGTGATCATAGGAAAGGACGGGGGCAATAAGAGGAAGTTGGAGGAAGCCTTTAACGTCGAGCTCTCGGTAGATTCGGAGAAGGCTGTCGTCACGGTGAAACCTAGGGAGGGAGGTACTCCTTATACTGTATTGAAGGCTAAGAAGGCCTTAGAGGCAATCTCGCTGGGCTTCTCCGTGGACGACGCCCTGCTACTCGCGGACGACGCCTACGACCTGGAGGTCATAGACTTGACCGAGGTTAGCCGTAATTGGGAGGATCTTCGCAGGATCAAAGCTAGGATTATTGGAACGGAGGGGCGTTTCAAGAGGACTCTCGAGGAGCAAACCGGTGTCAGGGTCGTTGTGGGGGATAAGCAGGTGGGGCTTATAGGCGACTACGAGCAGTTACGTGTAGCGCGTGAGGCGCTGAACAGGCTCATTAGGGGGCAGACTCACCAGAGTGTTCTGAAGTACTTGGAGAGGGAGGGCTTCTCCCTTAAGAAGCGCAGGCTGGAGCTGTGGGAGAAGTGGTCTGCGTGAGCGAGCGGCTGGAGAAGGACTCCGAGCTGTTCGAGGTTCTTGAGGGCGTCTTCGATTACTGGACGGTAATGGGCATCTACAGGCTTATGAACAAAGGCGTAATCGCTAGGCTCTTCGGTGCCGTGGCGAGCGGTAAGGAAGCACGTGTCTACTGGGGCGAAGGCCCTCGCGGTGAAGACCTGGCCGTGAAGATATTTTATGTCCAGGCGTCGAGCTTCAAGGGGGGTAGGCTGAAGTACATCGCTGGTGATCCTAGGTTCGAGGGGCTCAGGGGGGACTTTAGGAAGCTTGTCTACGCCTGGTGTCTTAAAGAGTACCGCAACCTCAAGAGGGCCTACGAAAGCGGAGTGCCCGTCCCCAAGCCCTACGCCGTGGAACGCAACATTCTCGTGATGGAGTTCATAGGCAAGGATGGGGTGCCCGCCCCCTTGCTCAAAGAGAAAAAACCCAGCGATCCTGTTAAGGCTTTCTCGGAGCTCAAGGAGTACATAAGACGGCTATACCTACGCGCCAAGCTCGTGCACGCGGATTTGTCAGAGTACAATGTTATGGTGGACGAGGGAGATAGGCTTGTGATCATCGACCTTGGGTCGGCGGTCCTCGCGTCGCACCCCATGGCACAGGAGTTCCTCAGGAAGGACGTGGAGAACATCTACAGGTTCTTTTCCAGGCTAGGGGTGGACACGGGCCCCCCCGAGGAGTTCCTGGAGGAGCTGCTATCGAGGGGTGGCTAAGAATCACCAGAAGAGCTTCCGGCGTCTCTGTGCAACGTACCTTCCTCTCATCCTGATCTCCTCAACCTTCCTCAATACCTCCTCGGCGACGCTGCCTCTTGCTGACCTGTACCCCTCAATGAACCTGGAGAAAATGCCCTCGACCAAGCTCGGGTGAGTGCTTTCAAGAGCTCTCTTGAACAGGTGGAGGTCGACTCCCGCATCCTCCGTGCGGTGCGAGAAAAAGCCCAGCCCGAAGTCGATTATGTAGGGCCGTCCTCCCTGCACAATGATGTTACTGGTGGTCAAGTCTCCGTGAATGATGCCCTCGTTATGCAAAACACCAACCATGTAGCCAATCTCCCCGGCGAGTTTTTCAGCATCCTCGCAGCCGCTTTGGAGAAGCTCCTTCATTCTCTCTCCCTCTATGTATGTGAGCACGAGCAGCCCCTCCTCAGCGTCGACATAGATGACGTGGGGGACGTTAACCCCCGCGGCGGCAGCACGCCCGAGCAATTTGGCTTCGAGCGCGGTCCTGAATCTCCTCAGGTGCGCATCCAGTTGCTCCGCTCTGTAGACCTTGGGGACCCTGTATTTAGCCACTACGTGAAGCCCACCTAGATAGCCTTCAATGAGCAGGGCCTCGGCACCAACCCCTATGACTCTAGATGCCTCCAGGCCGGCTATTCTCTCGAGGAGATCTAGGTAATCGCGGCAGACGTCTGCCTCCGCCATGGCACCTCGACCTCGTCAAGCCTCCAAAGAGGCCTTACGCGGCTCTCCTCCACCGGGATTGTCAAGCCGGATGCGTAGGCCAAGGCCCCCGTGTAAGCGATCATCGCGCCGTTATCCCCTGCTAGCTCGGGGTCAACGGCAGCGAAGCGGGCCCCTCTAGCTCTAGCCATCTTCGCTAGTTTATCCGAGAGGACAGGGCTTCTGGCAACCCCGCCCGTTAGTACAACCTCGCTCTTACCAGTGTGTGCCAGCGCGCGTTCGGCAACCTCAACGAGCATGGAGTACGCTGTCTCGACCAGGCTGTAGCACAGGTCCTCTAAGCTATACCGCTTCTCTCTGTAAAGCCTCAAAGCTGCCGTGAGAAGCCCTGAGTAAGAGACGTCCTGGCCCTTGACGCTGTAGGGAAGTGGGATCAGGTTTTTGCCCCGAGCCGCTAGCTCCTCGACTTTAGGAACTCCCGGGAAGCCCAGGCCAACCTCCCTAGCAAAGGTATCCATGAGGTTGCCCAGAGCTATGTCGAGCGTCTCGCCGAAGACGCGGTACCTCCCCTCCACAAACGTCGTGATCACAGTGTTGCCCCCTGCAACGTAGACCACGACGGGGTCTTTCAGGCCTGTGGACAACCTTGCGATCTCTATGTGGGCTACAGCGTGGTTCACAGGCACCAGAGGTTTGCCCAGAAGTGATGCCAGGTACCTGGCCAGCGTAGCCCCAACCCTGAGGCAGGGCCCGAGCCCTGGACCCAGGGCTACAGCTATAGCGTCTATGCTATCCAGGCTCACTCCCGCAGCTTCCAAAGCCCTTCTCAAAACAACCGGGGCCACTCTACTGTGGTGCTCCGCGGCCTCCGACGGCTTTATACCGCCGGCTATAGGTCGGTAGACCGAGTTGACGTTGGCAAGGATCTCCCCCTTCTCAGACGCTATTCCCACTCCGAACGTGTGCGCTGTGGACTCTATCCCAAGAACCAGCGGCACTACTCCGCTCACCGAGGAGGCTTAGAGGAATTCTGTGTAGCCGCACTTGCCGCAGGCCCAGCGCTCCACGGGCTTCATGTGATGGGCCATTATGGAGCCGCACCTTGGGCACTTCTTGTTCTTCAGCCTGATGGTGCCGGTCTTGTAGTCGTATTCGTAGAGCTTGTGCACGTGCGCCATATTGCTCACCCCTTCGCCTCCGCGCGCTCCTCCAGCATCCCGTGCCTCCTCAATACATAGGCTGGCTCGAACATCTTGGCGCGCTCCAGGCTATCGTACACGTGGATCAGCGCTGTGGACCTACCCATGCCGTACTCCGTGAGTAGCTTCTTCACGAGGATCACCTGGCTCTCAGGCAGCTTCAAGAGGTTCCTCAAAGCCTCCACAACCTCCTTGCGGCTGGGAGTGCCTCTCCCCCCGTGGGACAGCACCACTCTTAGCTCCCTCCTGCCAACGAGTCTGTTGTACCTGTCTGAGACTATGCTCACCTCGAGCATCAGGTGCTCCCAGAGCCGCAGAATCCAACGCCTAAATTTTTTTCCGCGCACTACAGCTCTATCTCCAGCCACTCCCCCGCAGAGGGCGCATAGGCCCTCCTCCCGCTCTCCGTAGCGTAGCGGTAGACCACCTGCTCTGCACCCTCTTCCCCGTGCATCAGCACGATACTCGCGCTGCGCTTGGTGAGTCTTATCGTCTCCTCTAGCTCGCTCCTGCCGCAGTGAGCTGAGAAGTCGAACCACTCAACCCTGGCCTTCACAATTCCTTTCTTCGTGGCAGAGGAGTACACCCCCGTCTCAATAACCTGCCTGGCAGGGGTCTCAGGTATTGCGAAGCTAACGAGGAATACAGCGTTGCGCGGGTCATCCATCAGCTTCTCCATGTAGTACTCTGAGGGGCCTCCCTTCAGCATTCCAGCCGGTGATACGATCACACCGGGGGAGCTGAGAGCCCTCTTTCTGTCATCCCAGTCCTCAATGCTCCGGGCCATATCTAAGGCCTTCTCGAAGAGCCTCGGGTCGCGGAGGAGGTCGATGCTCTCCGCTATAAGCTCGTTAGCCCGCCTAGCCATGCCATCAACGTAGACTGGATAGCTCACTCCGTGCTTCGCAAGCACGCACAGTATCTCCTGTGCACGCCCTACAGCGAATGCTGGTATGAGCACAATGCCTCCAGCGGACAGAACCTCTTCGAGGGACGACACGAACTCCTTCTCAACGACATCACGAGGCGGATGATCGAATTCGGCGTACGTGGTCTCCATGATTAGTACATCCGCCTTCGCGATCGCGCCGGAGTCTCCCTTTCTCAGCAGGCATGTGTCATGCAGAGCGTAGTCGCCCGTGTAAACAATAGTAAACGAGGGTGTCTCCAGGACGATCATCGAGCTTCCGGGAATATGTCCTGCGTCCACCATCCTGAAGGTTAGCTCCCCTGCCTCGTAAACCTCGTTGTAAACGAGAGGAACCGCGTGATCCTTCATCTTTTCAAGCTCCTCTAACTCGTAAGGAATGTAGTACTTGGACAGCTTCATGAAGTCTCTTATTAGGAGCTCGGAGAGCGATAAGGAGAGTGGTGTTGTTAGGAGTGGAGGTCTGGCGGAAACGTACAGTAAGGGTAAAGCCCCGCTGTGATCTAGGTGCGCGTGGGATAGTGCAGAGACCCGGATGTTACGGGGCTGAACAGGCAGAGGGAACTCCGGCTCATTACCCTTAAGGCTTACACCGTAATCCAGGAGAACCTGCTCTCCCTCAACATCGAGCAGGAGGCCGGCGCGGCCTACCTCCTTCGCCGCTCCAAGCAGCTTCAACCTAATAGGCATAGCCTGCAGCCCTCACTCGCGCTGCAGTATCACCATGGGGTAAAAATATGCTAAGCTTCTCGTTTCTCCACTGCAGGAGCGTTAAGCACTGTGAGCTGCTCTAGCATCCGCAGGATGCCAGTAACCGGCGTACTCTTCCACACCCACTCCTCTGGCTATCTCCAGTATGGTCATCTTCTTGGCCTTCAACCTATCCTTCAGCATCTCTAACCCCTTCCAAGGGTCCGTGTGCTCCCCGCAAGTGAATACATCAACAGCCGCATAGCCTAGCTCTGGCCACGTGTGGATCGATATATGAGACTCTGCTATCAGGACGTACCCGCTTATCCCGTGCGGCTTGAACCTGTAGAAATCAAAGCCGATAACAGTGCTGTTAGAAGCTACAGCAGCATCTAGAAGAGCGCTCTTAACGATATCTAGGCTATCCAGCGCTGCTGGGTCGCACTCGTACATCTCTACGATCAGATGCCTCCCAACACCTCCTCTTCTCACCCCCCTTGTCCTGCCCCCCATCGCTATGCGTGAGCCGGGGGGTTTAGCACTATTTAAACAATACCCCTAGCAGTTCTTCAAAAGCCTCGTAGAGAGTATTACAAAGATTTTACTTAATGCAGCAGATGGTGGTATTTTTCTAACCAGTCCACAGAGCCTGGTCTCAAATTTTTCATAATCTCTTCTCGGGCTAGAGCGTCCAGTATCACCTGGACGACCTCATCCACAGATAGGCCTGTTGTGTCCACCTCGCATACTCGTTCTTCGCCGAAGTGATTGACAGCGTCTACTAGAACCACCCCTAGAACCTCAGCCTCAACGTTCTCCTGGATCTTCCTCTCTGGGTACCCCCGAGCGCGCAGCCTCTCACGTAGTTGAATAGGATTCAGTCTTAGTACGAACACCTGCGAAACCTTAGAGGGGGGCACGGCTTCGACTACGTGCGTATCTAGCACCTCTCTGCAGGTTAACACCTGGCTCAGGTACTCCCTACACCTCCGGGTATCGACGACGTAAGCCTTCCTCTCTTCGTCAAACCCTGCGTAAAGCTGATTCTCGACTATGAGGTTAGCAAGGTTCAGGTACCTTCTACCAGTCCTCTGCGATAATCTCTGAGCAACACTCGTCTTACCAACTCCCGGCGTCCCAGCTATTACTAGAGCCACTTCCCCGCACCTCGTCAAAACTTCTCTTCTCAACGGCATGAGGTAAAGAATATTATGCCGTATTTTGCGCAGACTATACTTAGAGATGCTGTGAGGATACGGAAGGAGGGCAGAGGTAAGGGTGAGAAGTCCAAGCAGAAAGCTGAGGAAATTGAGGAGGAGGGGGTGGTATTCCTTCCGGTGAAAGAGGACTACAAGGTCATTGAGGAGTACTGGGTTGTAGAGCCTTTTGCCAAAGTGAAAATAGTGGAGATTCCTGAGCTCGGAGGTCAGCGGGCTTACTTCGTAGAGGAGGTCAGGCTCACCCCTCAGGAACGCAAAGCGGTTAGAAAGCTGATAGATATTCTTAGCGTTGAGCTTGAGCCTCCTGCCTCTTTCGATGTCGAGCTACGGGAGCATGTAATCAACGAGGCTAGGCGTCTGGCGGAGAAGTACAGATCCTCTGTGAGGGGGCTTAGCGAGGAGAGCTGGCAGAAGGTCCTGTACTACATTGAGAGGGATCTCGTGGGGTATGGCCCAATAGAGGTTCTGATGCGCGACTACAGGTTGGAGGATATAAGCTGCGACGGTGTCGATAGAGCTATTCACGTGTGGCATAGGGATTACGAGAGCATTCCTACGAACATCGTGTTCACTAGCAGGGACTACCTGAGAGAGTTCATTGTGAAGATAGTGCACATGGCTGGGAAGCACATCTCAGCGGCCTTCCCGATAGTGGATGCGATGCTGCCTGGGAGGCACAGGCTTGCTGCGACGTATGGAGAGGAGGTCTCCCCCAAGGGCAGCACGTTCACCATAAGGAAGTTCAGGGAAAGACCTCTGTCCATCGTGGAGCTCCTAGATTACGGCAACATCGACTCATGGTCCGCCGCGTACCTCTGGCTGATGATAGAGCACAAGATGACGCTGATGGTCATAGGCGCTACTGCCGCTGGCAAAACCACCTTGCTTAACGCGATAGCCAACTTCTTCAAGCCGGGCTTTAAGATAGTCACAATCGAGGAGACCCCCGAGCTGAACCTTCCTCACGAGAACTGGGTTCAGCTTGTTAGCAGGGAGAGCTACGGCCTTGGGGAATCGAAGATTGGAGAGATCTCGCTGTTCGACCTCGTCAAGCTCTCCCTGAGGTACAGGCCTGACTATATCATCGTAGGCGAGGTTAGAGGTGAGGAGGCTTACGTTCTCTTCCAGGCGATGAGCACGGGCCACGGCGGTCTCTCAACAATGCACGCTGACTCCCTCGAGCGCGCGGTTAAGAGGCTAACAAGCCCGCCCATGAACGTGTCCCCAGCGTACATTCCCTCGCTGAACATAGCGCTCCTCACCGAGAGAACGATCCTGCCCAAGGGAGGTTTCGCCAGAAGGGTGAAGCACATCTGGGAGGTAGAAGACTACGAGAAGTACCGAGAGATTATGAGATGGAATCCCGTCACTGATAAGCACGAGGTGGTCTCCGAGAGCTACCACCTGAGGATACTTGGGGAGAAGCTCGGCAAGACCTACCAGGAGCTGCTCTCGGAGATAGAAAGGCGTAGGGTCGTACTGGAGTGGCTTAAGGCTAAGGGCATTAAGGAGACCGCTGACGTGTTCAAGGCGATTAACAGGTACTACATGTATCCTGACGAAGTCTACGCCCAGGCATCCGAAGAGCTGAAGGAGCTGGGGGTCAAAATAACCCCTGTCAAGGTGAAGCCGCGCGTGACTGTGGAGGTAGCTCCGCTGCCAGCGATAACCCCCAAGGCTGTGGTTGAAGTCGCCAAGACCTCTCCTGAGCCGTTAGGACTGACGCCTCGACCCCGAGGAGATTCAGGCACTCCTGCTGCCGGCGGCATAGAGGTACCAGTGGACCTGAGCGCCGATGCCCGCTTGGTCTTAAGAAGTCTCTTGACCCTCGGCGGGGAAGCTGACCACAACTCATTGCTATCGCTGACCCCCATCCCTAGAGAGAGATTGTCGAAGGCTATTGGAGAGCTGAGCAGTAAGCGCTTCATAGTGCCCACACTCCTCTACGTGGACAACAGGCCTATGCTGGGCTATAAGCTGACCAGCGACGGGCAGGAGATAGCGAAAAAGCTTGGGCTTTCCCAGGTTTCGTCATGAAAAGCTACTGCTAGGCATTACGCAAAAGGATTCTATGAGGCTTAAAGCCTAACTGCAAGGGGGGTTGCTCACTATACTGTCCAGCGCGCCGAGGTGAGACGCTCATACCGTCTCGACAACGATCATTGGTTTAGAGCCTGGTTCAGGTACACATACGCTAGCACCTTCGCTATCATCTATGACCACAGTCAATGAACGCACCTGATTTTCAATAATGCTAGTTAAGTGCTCTTTAAGTCTTTCAAGCGAGACCCCCTCCAGGACTTCATACTTTTCGACAGCTTCCAGGAACATGCGGAGTATTCCTTCAACGTTCGTGACGAACATCTCGGCGGCCGCACCCGGCTTGAGGTCGAGGCCGAGCTCCGGTATAATGACCCTCGCGAATGGGGAGCGGAATACCTTCGCCCGGTAGTCCTCAGGCCTCTCAACCCTCAAGTATATTCTTGTCCTCCTCGACGACCTCAAAGGTATCATGTCATTGCGCCTGTACCCGCACGTAACACACCTTTTACTTACGATTAGCACAGGACCAAGAGCTGGCACCTCGTACTCGACCTCTGTTACGAGGAACTCCCCCCGCTCACACACAGGGCAGGTCGTCTTGTATTCGCCTAGCTTTCTGCCAAAGTATGTGGCTATTTCTACCAGAGTGCCTTCCTCTTCGGGCATGCCGTGACTCGCGAGTTCTAGCCTCGTAAATACATTTGTGGGTGTTTTGCCACTTCAGACCTGAGGGGTATGGGCGAGGAGAAGGCGGTCATAGCGAGAATGGCCGCGCTGCTGAAGAGCGGTGCGACCATGCTCAACGAGCTGTGCCCTGCGTGCAAGGTGCCTCTCTTCAGGTTGAAAACAGGAGAAGTTATTTGCCCGAGCTGTGGCCAGAGATTCGTGATCGTTTCCTCAGATGAAGAAGAGATCAGAGCGAGGGCCGCACTTACTCTTAGGAACCTCGAAGCGACGGTGATTGAGAAGATAGAGTTCTTAAGAAGGAGGGTCGCAGAGGCAGAGTCTCTTGACGAGTTGATTGACTCCGGCAGGGCTCTCGCAACATTCCTCCAAGTATTGGAGCAGGCTAGAAGAGTGAGAGTCGGTGGGCAGGCTTCACCCAGTTAGCTCCAGGGACTGGACCCCCGTATACTATACTGCTGAGCATTGGGCACTACTGAGCTCGCTGAGAAGAAGGGCGTTGGAGATATTGGAAGCACTGCTGTGCGCGAAGGTGAGAGCGGTAGTCATAGGCAGCGTTGCCAGGGGGGACGTAACTCCCAGCAGTGACGTCGATGTTCATCTAAACTCTTATGCGCCCACTCACCAGGTTGTCAGCTGCCTGCAGGAGCGAGGCTTCGAGGTTTCCCGGTTTGAGATAATCCAGGCAACACCTACTTCTGCCGTTAGAATTGTAATTTTTATTGATGAGAAAACAACGATATCGATACCTGTTTCAAAGCTCAGTGAGACGGAGGAGGAGTTTCCTCTCTTTGCCGGTTGTCTAAGCCTGGATGAGCTCCGCGCGGGTAAGCGAGCTCCTGGAGTTAATAAGAGGCTGCTGCTAATAGTGCCCACGGAGTTTGGCCACATCGAGTCCTCCATCCTCGGCAGGGAGGTTGAGGTAGCAAAAATTCTCGGAGTTTCCGTGAAGACCGTGATGGAAAGAATTAACGTGAGGCTCAAGCGCGTGAGGGAGGGGCGCTCAGGATTCTACCTACATAGAATAGTACCACCCGACGAATCCCCAGAAAGAGTACTACACAGTTTAGCTCGGGACAACCCACTGCTCGCGAGGAAGCTTGAGGGAGTTTTCCTCTAATATCAAGGAGGAGTGCCCTAGTCCAGGTAGTAGTCCATCCGTCTTTGGTAACCTGCGGTGCTCTCGGTCAGGCTGGCTGCATTCTCCCGGTAGTACTTCATGCCTTCCCTGTACAGCTCTTTAACCCAGGACCGGCGTAGGTAAGCCGATTTCTCCCGTGGATTCAAGACGTCAACGAGCTCGAAAACCTTAGCGGTTTTCCCAGGCTGGTACCCCAGGACTCTCCCGATCCTCTGTATCATCTGCCTAGCCTCTCCAGTGCCCTCGTAGATTACCGCTACATCAGCGTCGGGCACTGTAACGCCTTCATCAAGCACGGTGGTCGTTACCAGTACGTTCACCCTGCCCTCTAAGAACCTCTTGAACGCCAGCTCCCGCTTAAGAGAAGGAGTCTCCCCAGTTATCAGCTCGGCCCTGAACCCCTCCTTCAAGAGTCTCGCGTACACCTCCTCAGCCGTGGTAAGGTACTGCGTGAAGACGAGCACCTTGGAGGACTCGTACTTTTTTAGGAGTTGCACGAGCTTAGACAGCTTCTCCTCCTTGCCCTCGGCAAATATGCTCTCGAACTTCTCGATGGGCGCAGCAACACGCAGCCTAACGAGATCAGCGTACGTGAGCTTGAAGACAAGGTTCCCGCACAGCTCGTAGAGAATCTGCTCGTTCTTGTCACGCCGCTCCGGCGTTGCCGAGAGAGCCATCCTGTAGATAGCGTCCACATTGAGCGCTACGCTCTTAAACGTCGTCGCCGGCACGTGGTGAGCCTCGTCGAAAACCACCAGCTCGAACTTGCCTCTGAGAGTATCCAGGGCCTTCACAGCGCTCGTGTACGTCGCCACGGTTATGCCGCCGAGCTTCCTCTCCCCAGCGCCTACAACACCCACCAGATGCCGGGGAACTCCTAGGTACTTCTCGAGGTAGTCAAGCCAGGTTTGTAGTAGCTCCTTAGTTGTGACAAGGATCAACGTGGGTTTCCTGAGGCTGTAGATGGCCTCCAGCGCTATGAATGACTTCCCCCCTCTGGTGAAGATGGCTATGGTGCCTCTCTTAGCCCTGTACCAAGCCTTAAAGGCGTCCTCCTGGTGGGGAAGGAGCTCAAAGCGCTTCTGAAGAGGCATCTGAAGCTCTGGGAGCTCTTCAATCTTGTTCTCCACGGTGAAGCCCTCTGATTTGAGAAAGTCCATGTACTTCTGGTAAAGAGCGACAGGCGTGACAAGGCATTTCTCCCTCCATAGCACACGCACGACCTTCAAACGGCGTTCAACAAGCTCCGAGCCCTCGTACACCCCCTCCGGGCTCAGCAGCGCTCGCTCCACGAAGTACCTCAGCGTGCCTAGCTCGTTGAGCTTTGAGACCAGGACGTTATCTAGCGCGTTGAAACGCCAGCACAGCCTGCCGTCTACCCTCTCCAAGGTTACGCTGAGAAGCCGAGCGTCAAAGAGAACTCTTATGCCTAGCCTCTGCTCAGCCTCCCTAGCTAGCCTCGCAAGGTACAGCAAGGACTTTACCTTAACTGTACCATCCAGCGAGTAAATGTACTGCCCGAAGCTTTCGAGCACTTGCCTGAGAGCGCTCTCATCGCCGAGCAGCTCTAGCCCAGCATTTTTCACAACGATTGTACTAGCTCGCAATCTGCGCCAGGCATCTTTCAGCTCCTCGGCCTCG
>JAJHRT010000001.1 GCA_020833575.1 Thermofilum sp.
GGAGGAAGTACACCCCGGTCAAGACGTACAATGTTGATGGCGCAGATATCGTGTTTGTGGCTCTTGGCACAGCTGCCGGCACGCTCAGGCACGCGGCGAGAGAGCTGGCAGAGCAGGGCAAGAAGCTCGGTGTAGTAAGCCTGACGCAGTACAGGCCCTTCCCCGCCGAGGAGCTGAGAAAGATCCTCAGTGAGGCAGCGGTGGTAGCCGTCCTCGACCGCAGTATAAGCTTCGGAAGCCCAGCTCCCCAGCTCTTTATGGACATAGCCACCTCTATGTACTATGCAAAGAGGCGCCCCCTCCTCTTCAGCGTAATATACGGCCTGGGTGGCAGGGACTTTACACCGCAGCACGTGTTCGAGCTGTACAAGAGAGCTGAGGAGATACTGAGGACGGGCGAGCCGCCTGCGACAAGCATCTGGGTAGGTTTGCGCGAGGGGTGAGGGGAATGGGAGAGGTCAAGCAGATAAGAACCCTGAAGGAGATCCCGAGGGAGGAGCTCTTCGCCCCCGGCCACAGGCTGTGCGCGGGCTGCGGTATACCGCAGCTGGTGAGACTGGTTCTTAAGGCTGTGCCTGGGCCCAAGGTTGTTGTTAACGCGACCGGTTGCCTCGAGGTGGCTACCACGATCTTCCCGTACACGAGCTGGGGTGTGCCGTGGGTGCACATAGCCTTCGAGAACGCTGCCGCTGTAGCAAGCGGGATAGAGGCTGCGTTCAAGGTGCTGGAGAGGAAGTACGGCTACAAGAGGCCCAAAGTGATCGTGTTCGCGGGGGACGGAGGCACCTTCGACATAGGTTTCCAGGCTCTCAGCGGGGCTCTGGAGCGCGGCCACGACATGATCTACATATGCTACGACAATGAGGCCTACATGAACACGGGGATTCAGAGGTCCGGTGCCACGCCGAAAGGGGCGCACACGACCACAAGCCCTGCAGGCAAGGTGATCCCGGGCAAGCTCGAGAGGAAGAAGAACCTGATCGAGATCGCTGTGGCACACGGCATCAGGTATGCAGCCACGATGAACCCCGCGTACCCCGTGGACATGTACAACAAGATAGCTAAGGCAGCCAGCGTTCAGGGACCCACGGTGCTGCACTACTTCACGCCATGCCCTACTGGCTGGTACTTCGACCCCTCGCGGAGCATCGAGGTCGCCAGGCTGGCTGTGCAGACAAGGATTTGGCCGCTCTACGAGTACGAGGAGGGCAAGTACAGGATCACCGTGCCTGTTAAGGAGCCCAAGCCCATAGAGGAGTACTTCAAGCTCCAGGGGCGCTTCCGCCACCTGCTGGAGCCGGAGAATAGGTGGCTTCTCGAGGAGATCAAGCGGGAAGTAGAGGAGAACTGGAACAGGCTGCTTAGGCTGGCGCAGCAGTCCTGAGAACCTTCTCGAGACAACGATAGTTTTTTCTCACTCGCTTCTGCATCGCGCGTAGAAGGACATGGAGCAGGTAGAGCGGGAGCTCGCCCTCTCGCACGCGATCTTCAAGGAGATGTGCTTCAACTGCGGCGGCGATATAACAGACTACAGGCTAGCGAGGAAGTACCCCTGCGCCAGCTGCCTAAGGGAGCCCCCCGGCGAGGAGGAGGCTAGCCTAGAGATGGTGGCGCAGAAGCTGCGCCAGAGAGGCAAGGCGAAGGGCGTGGCAGAGATTGTTGAGACGCAGGAAATGGTTGAGAATTTCTCCAGGTTTTTCGAAAGGGTTGTTGGCAACAGGCCGTGGTCTGCTCAGAGGACATGGGCGCTCAGAGCTTTGAAGGGCACTAGCTTCGCAATTCTGGCTCCAACCGGCGTGGGCAAGACGCTCTTCGGGCTAGTCCTATCCCTCTTCCTAGCTTCACAAGGTAAGAGGTGCTATCTCCTCTTCCCGAACTCCGCGCTACTTGTTCACATGTACAAGCGGCTCGGCGAGCTGGCCCGCAGGGCTGGGATGGAGGAGTCCAGGATATTGGCGTACTACGCAGGCCTCCCTAAGGGCGAGAAGGAGCAGGCTCTCCAAAGAGTGCTCTCAGGGGACTACAACATCCTGATCTCAACGCCCCAGTTCCTCAACAAGCACTTCGACAAACTCCAAGGAACCACCTTTGACCTGATCTTTGTCGACGACGTGGACTCCGTCCTAAAGTCCTCCAGGAGCATCGACAAGATGCTGCAGCTGCTTGGGTTCTCAAAGGAGGATGTCGCAAAGGCTCTGGAGCTCGTGTACGCCAGGGTCAGGCTTGCAGCAGCTGCCAGGCGGGGCCAGCACCCCCAGGATCTCCTCGACAAGGTCGGGCAACTGGAGGAGGAGGTAAGGAAGGCTGCTGCTAGGAGGCACGGGGTCCTTCTAGTCTCCACGGCTACGGGCAGGCCCAGAGGCTTGAGAGTGCGCTTGTTCAGGGAGCTCCTGGGCTTCGAGGTGGGTAGTAGGAGCGAGCTCCTGCGCAACGTCGTAGACGCGTATACCATAGTGCCCAGGGGGGAGGTCTTCAAGGAGGTAGTGAACCTGGCGGTACACCTGGGCTCCGGGGGGTTGATCTTCGCCCCCATAGGCACTGATGAGGACGAGCTGCTGAAGCTAGTCGACGAGCTCCAGGCGCGAGGGCTGAGAGCTGAGCTTGTGAAAGGCAAGCTGAGGAGGAGCGTGCTCGAAGAGTTCGAGAGTGGCAAGGTAAACGTGCTCGTAGGCGTAGCCAGCTACTACGGGCTACTGGTGCGCGGGCTCGATATGCCGCACGTTGTGAAGTACGTGCTCTTCGCAGGGGTTCCCTGCTTCAGGTTCAGAACGGACGTGGAGTCTCTATCCCCGATTAGGCTTATCCAGCTGGCCTCCAACGTTGCGCAGGTGGCAACCAAGGAGG
Source organism: Thermofilum sp. (assembly GCA_020833575.1). GTDB lineage: Archaea > Thermoproteota > Thermoprotei > Thermofilales > Thermofilaceae > Thermofilum. The sequence goes on from JAJHRT010000001.1 coordinate 2,845, forward strand.
ATAAAGCCGAGATCGAGAGGCTAATCGCTGCGATAAGGAGGGTTTTAACTACTCTCGAGCCGCAGCAGTACCAGCAGCTTCTTAACTCCTTGAAGCAGGGCGAGGCCCCACCGAGGCTAGCCGGGGTTGTGAAGCTGGTCAAGAGGCTTCAGGAGCTTACTGGGAAGTACCTTTCCTCGAGGGAATACCTGGAGCGCCTGAGCAGGGAGACCGCGGTTCAGCTGGTGCAAGAGAACGGCAGCCTGACTCTAGTGCTTCCGGATGTTCTCACGTACGTGCAGGCCTCGGGTAGATCCTCCAGGCTTTATGCAGGAGGAATTTCAAAGGGTCTCTCTGTGGTCGTCACCGACGACCCCGTCCTTGTTCAAAAGCTTGAGAGGGCGTCCAGGTTCTACGTAGGTGAAGATGGCTGGCGTCAGCTCTCAGAGATAGACCTGGATGCCCTCATCAAGGAGATATCCCAGGAGAGGGAGCTCATACGAAGGATCATAAAGGGCGAGATTAAACCGGGAGAGGTCAAAGAGCTGCTTAAAACGGCGTTGGTGATCGTTGAGAGCCCCACAAAGGCTAGGACAATAGCATCCTTCTTCGGCAGGCCCTCCAAGAGGAGGTTCGGCAGGTACGTCGTCTACGAGGTCAGCACGGGTGGGTACCAGCTCCAGATACTCGCTACTATGGGGCATGTCTTCGACCTGACCACGTCAATGTACAGCTTCGACCACCTCGAGGACCTTTACGGAGTAGTGGTGGACCCCGACAGGAAAGTCTACCTGCCTGTGTTCACCACGATAAAGAAGTGTCTCAACTGCGGTAGGCAGTTCACAGACTACCCTGTCGTCGAGAAGAACGGAAAGAAAGTCTTGCTGAAGCAGTGCCCCTACTGCCAGAGTACGCGTGTCTTCGACAAGATCGAGATCGTGGAGCTCCTAAGAAGGCTTGCGGAGGAGGTGGATGAGGTGCTCATAGCCACGGACCCCGACACCGAGGGAGAGAAGATAGCCTGGGACGTGGCGATGGTACTAAAGCCCTATGCGAACTCTATTAGGAGAATAGAGTTTCACGAGGTCACGAGGAGGGCCTTCGAGGAGGCTCTGAGGAACCCGCGCGAGATAAGCATCAACTTCGTCAGAGCGCAGCTCGTGAGGAGGGTTGAGGACCGGTGGATCGGTTTCGCTCTGAGCTCTCAGCTCTGGAAGCTCAAGAACATGAGGTGGCTCTCAGCGGGCAGAGTTCAGACGCCCGTGCTAGGCTGGATCATCTCAAGGTACGAGGAATCAGTGAAGAGCATTCGCCCAGTGTTCACCCTGGAGCTCAGCAACGGCTACCGGATACCTGTCGAGAATTTAGAGCTGAACGGTAAGAAACCCCGGGAAGCCTGCAAGGAGCTTGAAGGCGCCGAAGTCACAGTATCTTCTCTGGGAGTCGGTGAGAAAGAGCTCCAGCCACCACCACCCTTCGCGACGGATACCCTGCTGCGCGAAGCCAACAGAGTGCTGGGCTTCAGCGCAGACTACACGATGAGGCTCGCACAAGACCTCTTCGAGCTGGGCCTCATCACCTACCATAGGACGGACAGCACTAGAGTCTCCGATGCCGGCTTGGCTGTAGCGAGGATGTACATCGTTGAGAAGTTCGGCGAGGAGTACTTAAAGCTCAGAAGGTGGGGGGAGGGAGGGGCTCACGAGTGCATAAGGCCCACGAGACCTCTCGACGTGGACACACTGCAGGGGATGATCAGGCAGGGTGTACTCCAGCTCCCAACCCCTCTCACTAGGGATCATCTGGCTCTCTACAGCCTGATCTTTAAGAGGTTCATGGCCAGCCAGATGCAGCCGGCCAGAGTAGAGGAAGAGCACCTGGAGGTGAGGGGTCCTTACTTCAGAAGGGAAGTCACCCGGGTCAAGCGCGTGGTGTACGAGGGCTTCCTCAAGGTTCAGCCGCTGAGGGATGTATGGGCTGCGCTGGATCCAGGCGTCTATAAGGTTGTGGGCTGCAGCTACAAGAAGGCAGCAGCTGTTCCCCTCTTCACCCAGGCGGACGTCATCCAGCTGATGAAGGAGAAGAACATAGGCAGACCATCCACGTACTCCGAGATTGTGAAGAAGCTGCTTGAAAGGCACTACGTGATTGCGGTGAAGCGGGGTAAGCTCGTGCCTACAAAGCTGGGAATGGAGGTGTACAACTTCCTAGCAAGCAACTACGGCGACCTAGTCTCGGAGAAGAAGACAGCAGAGGTGCTGGAGAGAATGGACGCTGTGGAGAACGGGCTTGCTGACTACAAAGAGGTGCTAAGCGAGTTTTATAACGAGATACAGCAGGTGCTCAGGTCTTAGGCTTTATGGGAAAGCTTATCTCAGTGTGCTCGCTTAAAGCGCGCTAGGGGGTGAAGGAGGTCTTGCGTGCGCTGTTCATTGGGAGGTTTCAGCCGTTTCACCTCGGGCACCTGGGGGCTGTGAAGTGGATTCTGGAGCGGGTAGAGGAGCTCGTCATCGGCATAGGCTCAGCACAGTACGCGTACATGCCTAAGAACCCGTTTACGGCGGGCGAAAGACTGCTGATGATACACAGGAGCCTTAAAGCCGAGGGCCTCGCTCATAGGGTCATGACGACCCTAATACCGGACACAGACTCTGTGCACGCGCTCTGGCCGGCATACGTCGAAATGTATAGCCCCCCGTTCTCAAAGGTGTATAGCAACGACCCTCTGACACTAATGCTCATGAGGGATTATGGCTATGAGGCGGAGGAGGTCCCCCTAATTGATAGATCGCGGCTTTCGGGAACATACGTGAGAAGCCTGATGGCGAAGGGTGATGAGTCCTGGAGAGAGCTTGTTCCAAAGCCCGTCGCCGAGGTTATAGATGCCATTGACGGTGAAAAGCGTGTACAGCGCATCTACCAGCTTCACGGACTGGTGTAGTTGCAGCGCGCCACCGTGCTACCTCACCTTATCACGGGCGCGCATATCTTCGAGGAGTTCCTCAGGCTTTGCGCCCAGGGAAGTGAAGTGCGCGCGGGCACCTCAAGAGGCCGCCGATGGACATGCTCAATCCGCTCCTCAGGGCCTACGAGGAGACCGCAAGACCTCTGGGGGAGCTCCATGCTCTGAACCCGCTGAAACTCCTCTGCGAGGTGGCCGAGAGAATTGCGGAGACATCCAAGCGCATGTTAAGCAGCAAGGCGAGGCATTGAGCTTTCAATTCAACTGAGCTTATGGTTGTGATACGTATGTGAATCCTTGGACGACTCCACAGCGTGTAAGCACACTTAAAACCTGCACGCACGGAAAATTGCAGAAAAGGTAGTGCGCTGCGAGCACGCAGTAATGCATTACACCAGCACGTCGCGGAAGGGGTCCGGCGGCTTCCTCGCAGGGTGGCCCGAGGGGGAACCACCCCCTCACGGGGGCGTAGCCCTCAACCCAGCTTACCGCGAACACGCTCTGCCGGCCTTAGGGCCGCTCCCTCCCGGGCCTAACCCGGTTCGGCCGTACCCCCCTGGGTCTCCCCTACAGGAGACCCGGTGGGACAGAGCGTCCCGCGGAGCCGGCGTCACAGGGTCACCCCCGCAGGGGGTGGGCCCTCGGACGCCCCTGCGAGTTAACGCCTCCCGCCGTATAGCCCGTTTGCGGTCACAGGGGAGGGCTAGCCCCCCGAGGCTTCTCCCGCCGGACCCCCTGTTAATGTGCCAGAAGCCTATAAAAAGATTTGACACACGAGCCTCTCAGTGTGCTGGTAAGGGGGTGTGGGCGGTGTACAAGCTGGTAACGCTTGAGGATGTTGTGGGGATACCGCCCAGGCTCTTTGACAGACCGCTGGAGGAGGCAGCCCTGGAGGTGCTCCGCGACACTTACGAGGGCCGCGTGGTCGAAGGAGTGGGCTTAATAATCTCTGTGCTGGGGGTCGAGGTGTCACCCGAGGGTTACCTTACGTATGGTGATGCGAACTCCTACCATGAGTGCAGGTTCACAGCTCTCGTCTTCAACGCTATACCGCAGGAAGTGGTCGAGGGCGAAGTCATCCTTGTGGAGAATGTCGGCATTACCGTCAGGCTGGGGGTGATAGACGGCTTTGTTCACAAGTCTCAGATTTTTCCCACAAGGGATGTGATCTATGACAGGGATCAGGGGATTGTTATCGCTGAGAGCGGTAAGCGCGTGATTAGAAGGGGCGACATCGTCCGGGCTAGAGTTGTGGGCGTGAGCTACGACGAGGTTAAAGGCATGCTGAGGGTGCGGCTCACCATGAGGCAAGCCTATCTAGGCAAGCTAGACTACATTAGAGAGCAGATAGAGAAGAGGGAGGCGATGAAAAGTGAGTAGGAGAAAGCTTCCCTTCAAGGCCTGCGTAAAGTGCAAGTTGCTGGTAGACGAGGATGTTGACGTGTGCCCGAACTGCGGGAGCAGGGAGTTCACTGACAACTGGGAGGGGGTGGTCGTTGTGCTAAACCCCTCGAGCGAGGCGGCGAGAATCCTCGGCATACAGAAGAAGGGCATGTACGCCCTGAAGGCTAGATGATACTGGGCCTGGGTGCGTACCTGTGCACTCAGAGAGGGAGGGGTTGCGCAAAGCGCTACTGCAGACTCCTCTGCAGGATCTGACGTTGGACGAGGTTGTAGAGAAAGCTGGAGAGGCGTTAAGCGTCTTGGAGAAAGCTGGAGGGTTCTCCGTAAGATACCTCTCCAGAGCTGCTGATATCCTGCTTGAGGCTTTGAGGAGCAAATGCTGGCTGCTGCTGTCGTTCCCGGCGAATATCGTCGCGACAGGGCTTAGAGGGCTGCTCGCGGACATCGTTAGAGGCGGCTACGCGAAGGCTGTAGTTACTACGGGTGGCACCTTCGATCACGATATTGCGAGGTCCCTCGGAGGGCTGTACTACGTGGGCGACTTCGAACTGGATGATGTCATGCTGCACGAGGTCGGTGTGCACAGGCTTGGTAACGTGCTGGTGCCATCGGAGAGCTACGGCCCTCTTGTGGAGTCGTTCGCGCATGGGCTGCTGGAAGAGCTAGTACAGGTGAAGGAGACCTGGTCTCCGAGCGAGCTAGCAGCGGAAGCCGGGAAGAGGCTCGCCGATAAGCACTCTATACTGAGGGCTTGCGCTGAGAGCGGCACCCCGGTCTTCGCACCTGGCATTATCGACTCGGCATTCGGCACTGCCATCTTCACGTACAACGAGAGCGCGAGAGCGTCCAGCAGCAGGAGAAAGATCTACCTGGATGTAGTCGAGGACATGGAGAGACTGGCCAGCATAGTCTACGAGGCCGACTGCCTCGCTGGGCTAATGCTGGGAGGGGGCATCTCCAAGCACCACGTAATATGGTGGGCACAGTTCAGGGGAGGGCTAGACTACGCGGTCGCCATAACGTCTGCTCCCGAGTGGGATGGCTCGCTCTCTGGGGCTAGAACTAGGGAGGCGATAAGCTGGGGCAAGGTCAAGCCGAGCGCAAGGCATGTAACCGTTCCAGGGGATGTAACCGTGCTGTTTCCAATACTCGTAGCCAGCGTTATTAGGCGGCTCAGGGAGGATCGCTCACCCACTTAGCCGCACAGCGCGCTCGCGCCGGGACAGGGCCCTGAGCCGCCAGCCGCGCGGGAGGGGACCAGAGGGGGCAGAAGAGCGCGGAACACCCCGCGCGGGTGCACTACTTAGCACCGCAGAAGATCTCCGGGTGTGCACGCTTGAAGTTGTCAAAGAAGCACACCAGGACCTCCTTTACAGCGCTCTCCCCGAGGAGCCCCGTGTTTATAACGAGATCCGCAACAGAGTAGTCTCGTATATCGAAGCCGTAGTACTTCAGTGCTCGCCTTCTGTTGCTCTCCTCCCTCCTACGTATCTCGCTAATAGCCTCCTCGAGGCTTTTACCATCTCGGGCAGCTATACGTCTCGCGCGCTCCTCAAGCGGGGCATCGAAGATTATCTTGACGTGGGCAACATCCCTCAGGACCCATACCGAGAGATGACCCTCGACGACCACGCACCCCCTCGATGCCTCCTGAAGGGCCCTCCTGTCTATCTCCAGGTCGATCTCGTCGCTCTGCTCGGCAAGCTTGTGCAGCTCCAGGAAGCTCACTCCTCTCTCCTCGGCAAGCCTCCGGAAGAGTGCCCCACTTGAAACATAGCGGAGCGAGTACCTTTCAGCGATGAATTGGGCGTAAGTCGTCTTCCCACTCCCAGGAGTACCGCTGACTGCGACGACTATACATCGCATTAGCTCTGCCCCGCCAGGCTTCTCACAGCGCGTTTGAGCCCCTGCTTAAGGCACTCGTGGCACAGATAGCCGCCGTATGGCCTTGTGGGAGGCTTAAGTCCTCTGCGCTCCTCCCTAGCTGTCACCCGCGGGAACCCGTGCAGGGGCCTGCCGCACATGGCGCATTTAGGCACGTCGTGCTTCTTGTCGATGATGTGCAGTACCAGCCTCCCTCCCGGCGTGCGCACGAGCTTCCTCTTCTTAGTCCTGGATCTGAGCGAGGGGCGCACCATGGCGAGATCGGGGGAGGGAGTTGCCTCCTAAATAAAAATGCTTTCCTACGCGCAGCCCTGCAGGTTTAAAAAGCCGATGCTCGCGGAGCTCCCTGAGGCCTAAGATGCCTGAAAACTTAGAGCTCGTTGAGGGGTGGGTTGTCAACGCCAGGGTCGTAGGCAGGATCGCCTTTCTCGAGGTGATAGACGACTTATCCCTTAAACCGGTCACAGTTGTTGTAAAGAGGGATGAGGTTCAGGACGAGGTCTGGAAGGCTGCTACTAGCATTAAGCTAGGGAGCGCGGTCAGAATCAGGGGGGTGAAGCCTGAGCGCGTTGTAAGCCGTAAAGGCAGGGAGCTGCATGCGCGGTTGCTCCAGGTGCTGGCAGAGCCTGTGGACTTGCTGCCCATAGACCCAACGGGAAAAACCCCCGCTAACCCTGAGGCATACATAAACTACAGGTACCTGGCGCTGAGGCTACCCAGGTACAGGGCAATCTTCCTCGCTCGGAGCCTGCTGATGAACTTGACCAGAGAGTACTTCTACTCGAGAGGCTTCCTGGAGGTCAACACTCCGAAGATCGTCGGGGCAGGGGCCGAGGGGGGCGCGACGCTCTTCGTGGTGGAGTACTTTGAGAGAAAGGCTTACCTCTCGCAGAGCCCCCAGCTCTACAAACAGATGCTGATGTGCGGTGTGCCCAGGGTCTTCGAGATAACTCCCTACTTTAGAGCTGAGAAGTTCAGCACTGTTAGGCACTTGAACGAGAGCTGGGGGCTAGATGTAGAGATGGGTTTCATCAACGGGCCTGAGGATGTGATGGACGTGCTAGACGACTACATCAGGTACGTCACGAGGAGGATTAACGAGGAGCTGGGCAGCACTTTAAGGGAGCAGGGCTTCGAGCTACTGCCTCCCGTGGAGAAGATACCCAGGTACACTTACCGCGAGGCAGTGGACATACTCAGGGGGTTGGGGTTCAACGTGAGGATGGGCGATGACCTCGATACTCAGGCGGAGAAGGCCCTCGGAGAGTACATGGAGAGGCAGGGTGTCTACGCGTACTTCATAACTGAGTACCCGTGGGAGGCGAAGCCTTTCTACATAATGAAGTCAGAGGGGGGCCTCAGCAAGTCGTTCGACTTGGACATACGGGGTATAGAGGTCGCGTCGGGTGGGCAGAGGGAACACCGCTACGCGGAGCTGCTGGGTAACATGAGGGAGAAGGGTCTCAACGTGGAGGACTTCTCCTTCTACCTGGAGGCCTTCAAGTACGGGATGCCCCCTCACGGCGGCTTTGGCCTGGGTCTCGACAGGCTGCTTATGACGCTGCTGGGGTTGCCCAATATAAGGGAGGCTGTCCTCTTCCCGCGGGATAGGTTCAGGCTGGTTCCCTAGTCTGCCAGTGATTCGTAATGAGCGACCTCCTCCGAGCGAGGAAAGTCCTGGCTGCTGGGAGGGTTAAAAAAGTCAGCTTAGAGTGCAGGGGCGGTGAGGGTGCCTACATTTATGCAGTGCTGAGCGCGGATAGGAAGCGCTACTACGTGGTTATTCCAGGGCTTTACTGCTCATGCCCGGACTTTCTCTTCTCTGTAGTTCTCAGGGGTAGGAAGGATAAGTGCTACCACATGCTAGCAGTGGACTTAGCGCTGAAGGAGGGCGCGGCGCTGGAGGAGCTGTGCCTGTCTCGGGAAAAGTTCTTCGAAATGCTTCTCACATCGCTGGATTTCAGCACCGGGTGACGCGCGTGGACGAAGGGTACTCCGAGGAGCTGGTCTCGGAGATACTGCGCAAGCACCCTGGGATGACTAGGCAGGAGCTGGAGAGGCTTGTGGAGGAGAAGGTGCGGGAGTTCGGGGGCATAATCAGGAGGGATGCTGCGTTGCTCCTAGTCGCCAAGGAGCTGGGTGTGGCTGTACCCCGCGAGAAGATGCCCCGCTCGCTGTCCACTCTGAGAGTCAGAGATGTCGCAGCGGGCTTCCGGGGTGTTGATCTGGAGGGCTATGTGATCGAGAGGTCTTCCCTGGGCTTGACAAAGGAGGGCAAACCCTACCTTCGCTTCCTTTTCACAGACGGCGAGGACGCGATCCGAGCGGTAGCATGGGATGACGCCGCGAGGGCGGCGGCTGGCGTGAGCATTGGGGCACGTGTACTGCTCAGGAAGGTCTCTGTGACTCAGAGGCGGGGGAGGCTTGAGGTCGTTCTTGGGAGGGGTTCGTCGCTGGAGGTCAGGGAACCCCCTAGCCTACACTCTCTGAGCGAGCTGCTATCGCGATTTAAGGCGAGGACAGAGGTCCTGGAGGTCAGGAAGGTCTTCAGGGAGGCTGAGAGGACTGTCCTCTTTTGCGTTGACAGGAGATGCAATCCTGTCTGCCTAGTGCTGCCCCCAGATGCAGAGGTGCCGGAGGGCAGCTTTGTCCTGTCCAACTTCTCCGAGGAGCGCTTCAGAGGGCTTAGGGTCTTGAAATGCGGGAGAGATTGCTTCCTGGAAGCGCTGAAGGAGCACGCCGGCGAATGCCCCCCTACCGCGCTGCAGGACCTCGTCGTTAAGGGGCAGGTCGCCGGCTATCTGCTCTTCGGGAAGCCTGGTGGTAGGCTCTTCCTACTCACCGAGGGTTGGCAGCTGCTGGACTTAGCCATGTTCTCCGACGCTTACCTGCCCAGCGTGAAAAGTTTCCTTGGCAGGGCAGTCGAGCTATGGGGTGTCACGCGCGGGAAGACAGGCTTAGTTGCATCGCAGTTTCTACAGTTTCAACTCCTGGAGGAGCAGGTGCGCATGCCCGAGTTCCACTATACTGAGAAGCCTCTGCTCGCTGCTACTGGACCGATATCCGTCAGAGTCACGCTGATCTCACTGAAGCTGAGAAGCAAGTGCCTTGGCGGAGAGCCTCTCTTCCACCTCCTGGCGCTTGTAGACGATGGAACAGCGAGCGTTCAAGCCCTCTCGAATAGCCCAGGCGTTCTGCGCGAGTTGTATAGTATCGAGGAGGGCGACCTCTGCGAGATGAGCAGCGAGGTTATTGGAAAAATATCAGACTATGTTTCTAGCGAGCTGCGCGGAGCAGACTTGTACCTCGAGGGCTTGCTGGTGGGCGCTGTGAACAAGCTGCTGCTCATCCATAGGGTTAAGGTGCTCTAGTGCTCACCAGGCGCGTCTCTGGCGCGCTGTGTAAATATAGGGGGTGCGAGCTACAGCCCTCAGCGAGAGGTCATGGGGAGGAGGAGGCGGAAACGTGCGCGTGTACGTGTAGTTCCCAAGCGGAAGCTCCCCACGATATTCGAGTGCCCCTCGTGCGGTGCTACGGCAGTCTCGGTCTCCATCTCTAAGGGGAAGGAGAAGGTTGTGAGGGTTGTCTGTTCCAACTGTCACCTAATGGGGGTTTACGAGTACAACCCTTACCTCTCGCCCGTGGACTACTTCAGCAAGTTCCTGGACGAGTACGAGGAGGGCAGGCTGTCCCAGGCCACGTTGGGGGAGGGCGATGAGGGCGGAGAAGAGGATGGGGAGAGTTAAGGAGTACATCCTAAGGGAGATCCAGGAAAAGAAGACGATTCACATGACGCTCCTCGACCCTGACAGAGTCGGGCCGGAGGAGGCAGCTGAGGTTGCGAGCAAGGCGTACCAGGCGGGCACATCCGCGATCATGGTTGGAGGCAGCATAGGAGTCTCGGAGGGCATGACGGATGAGATCGTCCTCTCAGTCAAGAAGCGCGTGCCCATACCTGTTATCCTCTTCCCAGGGTCTCCCACCGCGCTGAGCCGCTACGCCGATGCGGTCTGGTTCATATCCGTTCTGAACTCGCAAAACCCCTACTTCATCACAGGAGCGCAGATGCAGGGAGCACCCATAGTCAAGCGCTATGGTCTCGAGGCGATCTCGCTCGGGTACATAATCGTCGGGTGGGGCGGCGCGGTGTCCATAGTTAGCTACACTCGCCCGCTCCCCTTCGCGAAGCCCGAGATTGCAGCAGCCTACGCACTGGCTGCGGAGTATATGGGCTTTGAGTTCGTGTACTTGGAGGGGGGATCCGGAGGGAAGCCCGTACCGCCCAGCGTGGTTCGCGCCGTGAAGAGAACAGTATCCCTCCCAGTGATCGTGGGTGGCGGCATACGCAAGCCCTCCACAGCCAGAGCTCTAGCGAAGGCAGGTGCGGACATAATAGTCACGGGGACGATTACGGAGGAGGCCGGGGATGTGTATTCCGCCATCAAAAGCATAATAGAGGGTATCCAGCAGGGAGTGAAGGAGCGGGAGCTCAGCGCGGTGTGAAAAGCCCTAGGTGCGCTAGTACCACCAGGAGTGACAGAAGGAAGGCGCTTAAGACGACGATCTCAGGTCTTACCTTGATGCCCCCAATGTCCTCTTCGTAGAACGTGAGGAGCCCAGCTGCCGGCAGTGTGGTGGGTCTCCTCTCCTTCTCTCCTCCCCTCTTAGTCCTGCTCTTCGACATACCTTAGGCATGCTACCGAGGCTCCAGAAAAGGTTTTCTGCAGCGCAGCATGTAGAGAAGGCTTTTTTATGAATCTCATAGAGCAGGGTTGGGCGTTTCCATGGTAGAGCTTATCACGTTCGTCACGGGGATCAGCGGGAGTGGGCGCTTAGACCTGCTTAACGAGGTACAGAAGCTGAACCCGCAGCTCCACGTGATCGACGTGGGAACTCGAATGCACAGGAAGTCGGAGGAGCTAGGCGTACAAATCCCAGAGGGCAAGATTCTCGACATGGACCCGCTAGCCCTGGACTACCTCCGGGCGGTCACATTCGAGGATATCCTGAGGGAGATCGAGGGATCGAGCTACGAGGTCGTGGCGATAAGTACTCATGTGTGCTTTAGGTGGAAGAAGCACCTGATGCAAGCCTTCAACTTCTACTATGTGAATAGACTAAACCCAGATGTCTACGTGAACGTAATTGACAACGCGCATAACATCTACGCTAGGCTGAGCGCTAGCAAGGCGTGGAGGGGCAGGCTGTCGATTAAGGACATCTTGGTTTGGCGCGACGAGGAGTTCTTCATAACGAAAATGCTCGCCGACTACAAGAGAAAGCCATGCTACATCTTCCCCCGCCGCGAAGACCCCTCGATGCTCGCTAGGATACTCTTTGATGTGGAGAAGGCTTCAAAGGAGGGCAAGAGGCCCCTGAGGAAGGCCTACCTGAGCTACCCTATCACCCACGTGAAAGGGGATGAGCGCTTCTTCGAAGAGAAGGAGGAGATTAAAAGGAGGCTCAAGGACGCAGGCATAGTGGTTTTCGACCCGATCTCGATAGAGGACTCGATGCTCATAGACCTCGCGCTGAGGGCTAAGGAGGCCGGCAAGGACTACGTGGAGCTGCAGGAAGACGGGGTGGAAGTTAGGCTGAGTGTGCAGGACCTCCTCTCCGCGGTGGAGGACATTCGTGACCAGATAGTAGCGAGGGACTACCAGCTGATAAACCAGAGCGACATGATCGTGGTCTTCTACCCTGTGAGGGTTCTGTCCCCTGGCGTGCTCAGCGAGGTGAAGTACGGCTACACGCACAACAAGAATGTGTACGCATTATTCCCGCACGAGAATGCCAGTCCCTTCTTCGAGTACTACACAACTAGGATCTTCAAGGACGTTGACTCCCTGTTGGACTACCTGAAGGAGGGGGGTGCGCTGTGAGCCTGGAAGAGAGGGGTCTCGAGGTCAGAGCGGTAACCCTTCACGTTAACTCGAACAACCCTCGAGCTGAGGACCGCTTGGCTGAGCTTGCGGAGAGCCTGAAAGCCTTCGCCCAGGAGACAGGGCTTCGCATCAGGAGCAAGAGGGTGGTGACGGAGCCTGTCCCTCCGAAGGAGCTTCCGAGGGTTGCTGAGAGCGTAAGCGTGATGGCCGCGAGCGCGGGCTTCGACTACGTTGCTGTACCCTTGGCTGAAGCACCGGAGCCTCGTGAACTCGTGGATGTGATGGTGAGCTACGAGAGGCTCTACACCTCGCTAGAGTATAACTCGGCGAGAGCCGAAGAGATAGCTGCTCTGCTGAGATCCATCTCGGAGGCTGCACCCATCCTGGGTACGCGCTTCGCAGTAAGCTTCGGCGAGAGGCTCCAAACGCCCTACTTCCCGGCCACCGTCACGCGTGAGGAGGGGGTCACGCTCAGCCTCCTGTACGTGAGGATGTTCAAGGAGAATCTTAGGCGCTTAGAGAACCTCTGGAGAGCGCTGAAAACACTGGAGGAAGCATCCCTGAAGACGCTGCCAGGCTTCCTCGGCGCAGACCTCTCGCTGTCGCCCTGGATGGAGGAGAGCGTTGCAGAGCTCATTGAGGGCATGACGGGCTCTGTCTTCGCGTCGCCTGGAACTATCTCAGCAATAAAGCTGCTCAACGACACCATAGCCGGGCTGGCTGAGAGGCTCAGGGCAGTGGGCTTCAACGAGGTTATGCTCCCCCTCGCCGAGGACAACAGGCTGAAAGAGCTAGCAGCACTGGGGCACCTGAGGCTGAGCCACCTGCTATCTTACGCCCACGTCTGCGTCGCCGGGCTCGACATGGTTGTGATCCCCGATGAGGTGGAGCTCAAGGTTCTGACGGGGCTGCTCCGAGACCTCGAAGCAATACATTCCATGAAGCGGAGAACACTAGGGCTCAGGCTGGTCCTCGCTCCAGCCGAAGAGGGCGACGAGATTCAGCTGGGGATGTTCGGCAAAGTCCCAGTAATAAGCCCCCTAGAGTGAGCGCTCAACCGCGAAAACTTAAAAGGCTAGGATCGCAAAGAACTCCCCAGCGCCGGGGTGGCCGAGCGTGGTTAAGAGGTGCGCACCACACATTTGCGCGGTGCGCGCCTAACGAGCGGCGGATTGCTAATCCGCTGCCCGAGAGGGCGCCCGGGTTCAAGTCCCGGCCCCGGCGCCACTTGCAGCGTCTCCGATCCTCTCGCGCTAGGGTAGCAGTAAATTTATAACAGCACGGCTCTAGTCGTGGCTGGAGTGAGAAGGACATGTCCCAGAAGAAGCCGCACCTAAACCTGGTGGTGATAGGGCACATAGACCACGGCAAGAGCACACTGATGGGCAGACTCCTTTACGAGATAGGCGCCGTAGACCCTAGGCTAATACAGCAGTACGAGGAAGAGGCAAAGAAGATAGGTAAAGAGACCTTCAAGTACGCGTGGGTTCTGGACAGGCTGAAGGAGGAGCGTGAGAGGGGTATTACCATCGACCTCGGGTTCTACAAGTTCGAGACTCCTAAGTACTTCTTCACGCTGATCGATGCTCCCGGGCACAGGGACTTCGTTAAGAACATGATAACAGGTGCCAGCCAGGCCGACGTGGCCTTGCTCGTCGTGTCAGCGAAGGAGGGTGAGTTTGAGGCAGGCATCAGCCCTGCTGGCCAGACTAGGGAGCACGTGTTCCTGGCTAAGACGATGGGCATAGACCAGCTCCTGGTGGCTGTGAACAAGATGGACACTGTGAACTACAGCCAGCAGAGGTACGAGGAGATAAAGACGCAGCTATCCAGGCTCCTGAGAATAGTCGGGTACAAGCCTGAGGAAATCCTCTTCGTGCCGACCTCCGCCTGGGAGGGTGTCAACGTCAGCAAGAGGAGCCCTGACAAGACGCCTTGGTACAACGGCCCCTGCCTTTACGAGGCTTTCGACTACTTCAAGGAGCCTCCAAGGCCCATTGACAAGCCGCTGCGGATACCCATACAGGACGTCTACTCCATCAAGGGCGTTGGCACGGTTCCGGTAGGGCGCGTCGAGACTGGAGTGCTTAGAGTCGGCGATAAGGTGATCATCAACCCGCCGAAGGTGATCGGAGAGGTAAAGTCCATTGAGACTCACCACACACCGCTCCAGGAGGCCATACCCGGCGATAACATCGGCTTCAACGTGAAGGGCGTCGAGAAGAGCCAGATAAGGAGGGGAGACGTGGCTGGGCACCCCGACAACCCACCCACGGTTGCGGAGGAGTTCGTGGGCCGCATCTTCGTGATCTACCACCCGACAGCCATCGCGGCTGGGTACACGCCGGTGCTCCACATACACACGGCCACCGTTCCTGTAACCTTCGCAGAACTTATACACAAGCTTGACCCTAGAACCGGCAGCGTTCAGGAGGAGAACCCGCAGTACATCAAGCAGGGCGACTCAGCCGTGGTCAGGTTCAAGCCGAGGAAGCCCGTCGTCGTCGAGAAGTTCTCCGAAATACCGCAGCTCGGGAGGTTCGCTATAAGGGACTCTGGCAGGACCATCGCCGCAGGTGTGGTAATCGACGTCAAGAAAGCCGAGGGCTATTAGGAGTACAGCTGAAAAAAGGAAGGTTTTAATACTGCATTTTTCTCGTCAGAGGGGTTTTCGCCATGCCGGGCAAGATCAGGATCAAGCTGACGAGCACCTCGATCGAGGACCTGAACGCTGTGTGTGAGGAGATCAAGGAGATAGCCCGCCGTACAGGTGTGAATATCCGGGGCCCCATACCGCTCCCCGTGGAGCGCTTGAAGGTGGTTACCAGGAGGGCGCCGTCAGGCCAGGGCTACGAGACCTTTGACAGGTTCGAGTTAAGGATACACAAGAGGCTGATAGACATGGACGCCGACGAGCGCGCAACAAGGCTGCTCATGCGCACAAGAGTCCCCCCAACCGTGCGGATAGAGATAAGAGTAGTTTAGCGCGTGCGAGACGAGAAAAAGCTTATTTGGCCCCTAGAAGGCCCTTTTCCCGAGGGCCCGTAGCGCAGTCAGGAAGCGCGGCGGCCACGCCTTAGGGCGCCGCAGTCCTAAGCCGCAGGTCCCGGGTTCGAATCCCGGCGGGCCCGCCACTTCCTCAGCACGTTACTCGTTGCCCTTCTAGAGCGTGCCCGCCGGTCGCCTTTTAGGTCGCATCTGCGAGGCGCGAGTAATATATTCTTGTAGGAGAAGGAGACACTCGATGAGGTTGGGCGCGGTGCTCAAGCTGATCCGCGTGGAGCACGGTGTGATGCTAAGCGTGGCTGTGCTGGCAGGTGCCCTGACGGTGGGATTCCCGGATCCTCTGAGGGTTTTTCTGGCGTGCCTGGCCGCCTTCCTGCTGGAGGCTGCGCTCTTCACAGGCAACGACATTATGAATATCGAGGAGGACAGGCTCAACAGGCCCGATCGCCCGCTCGTCAGAGGGGATCTTAGCCTGAGACAGGCGTGGTTTCTCGTGGTTTTCTGCAGTTCGGTGGGGCTGGCCATATCCGCCTACCTGGGCGCGGGCCCCCTCATGCTCGCAGTCCTTGCCCTTTTACTGGGCTTCCTGTACAACGCCTACGTGAAGCGGCTGGCTTTCTTTGGCAACATCGTTGTTTCGCTGCTGACAGCAAGCGCTTTCCTCTACGGCTCTCTGAGCATGTTCGTGCTCACGGATAAAGCACTAGTCTTTGCTGTGATAGCGCTGACAGCAAACATAAGCAGGGAGGTTATCAAGGGCATAAGGGACCTGCCAGGTGACATCAAGGCGGGGATCTGCACACTACCCTGCGAGATCGGTGAAAGGAGCTCCGCAGTGGTTGCAGCGATATTTACAGCTCTCGCGATTGCGCTGAGCATAGCGGCTATTCCTCTCTTCACACCGGTCTACACAGCCCTGATACTAGTGACAGACCTGCTTTTCGCGTACTCTGCCGCTATAGTTGTTTGGAAGCCCTGCGTCGAGACTGCCGAGAAGGCTCGGAAGCTAACTCTAGCTGGCATGCTCACGGCGATTCTCGCTCTGCTAGCCTCACAGCTTCACACACTCTAGCACGCGCGTTGGAGCCGAAAGGGTAATTAGGAACGATGCTCGGAGAGGGGGCGGCACCGGCTATGCGCGTTGAGCGGTTGCTGGAGCCTAGGACCCTGGCATTGCTGCTGCTAGCCTTCGCGGTGCTCGTGAGCGCGGGGATAGTCTACGTCCTGGTTGAGAGACCCCCTCCCTCGCTTGGTGTCTACTTCTACTACCCAGGCACGGGAGCTCAGACCGTCAGCGAGATGCTGGTGGTGGCGTTCCTGTACGCGATAGGCATAGCTGGTCTCTTGATGATTTACGAGGCTCCGAAGTACAGGTACAGGAGGCAACAGATGGGCGCTATCCTCACGATCGGCCTCCTCTCGGTGGTGATCTCCGCGCTCCTCCTGATACTCATGTACAGCTTGAAGTAGAGTTGTAGCCCTGCGACCGGGGCTCCGGGGGTGTCAGACTGCTGCGGTGAGGGGCGGCGAGGCTTTGTCGCACGCGCGGAGCGACGCGCTGGGCGCTTGGAGGGGTTTTCTAGGGCTGATTAAGCGGCCGGGTCTTAAAGCCCTGTACGGGCCTCCCCAGTCCTTTAAGACTAGCCTTGCACTAGCCTGCCTGGAGGCTCAGAGGGGTAAGGCAGCTTACATCGGGCTTGGCAAGCACGCGTTGTGCAGGCGCACAGACAGCGGTGTGGACTTCTTTCAGGCGCTAAATTTCAGAGAAGCTGTCGACCTCCTGCTAGAATTCATGAGTGAGGGGCAGCGGGACTGGAAGATTATTGTTTACGACGGCTTTGGCTCTGAGTGCGTACCCCTGTACTGTGGAATGAGAGAGAGGTCTGTAACGCAAGCAGCTCTCCTCGTAGTATCTGCTCTCAAGTTCATTGCTACCAAGCTCTCAGCCTCAGTGGTTGTAGTGACCACGGAGACGCGCAGGGGCAGACCTTTATTCTACAGCGTGCTGAGTAAGCGCGTGGAGCGTTTCGTGAGGATAAGTCGGGGGGAGGATTTCGTCAGAGCTTCTATCCTGACACCCCAGCTTCTTGAGGAGCATGTGTACCTGATACCCCTGGATTTCATCCGGGGGTATCAGGGTGGGTGCGTAAGCACGCGCTAGATTTTTCCGGGGTGCGGGAGTCCTGCTATAGTGAATGCTCAGGGTTAGGGCGGAAGAACCGTGCAGGGACAGGACTGCTATGCTAGTTCTTCTGCTCAAGGGCGTGTCCTACGGCTTCAGCGAGGTAGAAGGTGAGGTCGTAGTCCCTTGCGACATCCTGGAGAGCGAGTATCCAGAGTTTCTCGTCCCAGTGTTCGTGGCCCTGCGGCTGAGGAAGGTCGAGCTTGTAGAGGTGGGCATAGACCCAGGAGCATCTCGCAGCGGTGTTGTGGTACTAGCCGGCGACGAGGTTGTCTACAGAGGGGTTCTCCTCACCTCGAAGCTTCCGTACTCCTTGGAGAGGCTCAGCAGGTACTACCGGCTTAGAGTCTACCTAGGCACAGGTGCGCACCCCTTCTCCCTCGAAGCTTTCCAGTGGGGGGATCGGGTTGAAGTTGTCGAAGTGGAGGAGAGGGACCTGCCGATAGTTGAGGGTGTTGAGCTTGGGAAAGACCATGAAGTGGACGCGCTGAGGATCCTGATCAAGGGTAAGCTTATCAAAATGAGGAAGAGCCTAGGGAACACTCCAAGGGGGTAGCTTCTCGGCCCTCGCGGGCACGATGAACTTATGTAGGAGGCAGCCTTAACCTGATTCACCATGTTCACGGTTACTTGTTCGAGGTGCAAGTACGTCTTCTACAAGGGGGAGAAAATACCCAACCTGTACAAGATCTACGTCAGATTTGGCGGGAGGTGCCCCGTGTGCGGCAGAGAGATAGGGTGGGTGCCTCAAAGCATAGATGTCAAGGCAAAGCGCTAGCCGCGCGCAAGCGCGAAACCTTTATAGACAGTTCGGGGCACTGCACATAGCTCTCTAGCTACGGTGGTGAGAGCGGATGCCGCTGAGACCAGGGAGGTGCTACAGGCACTTCGGAACCCCACCTTACACGAGGCTTGAGTACATCAAGAGCAACCCTCCTGTGCTGGTGCCCAAGTTCGATTTAGGCAACCCCAGAGGGGATTTCAACACACGGCTCATGCTGGTGGTCGAGAAGCCTGGGCAGATAAGAGCTAACGCCTTAGAGGCGGCTCGCCAGCACGCGAACAAGTTCCTCTCCTCTAAGCTTGGCGACTCGAACTACTTCATGAGGATAGCCGTCTACCCGCACCACATCCTCCGCGAGAACAAGATGATGGCTATGGCGGGAGCGGACAGGCTTCAGGACGGTATGAGATTAGCCTTCGGAACGCCCATTGGCAGGGCTGCGAGAATGCGCAGGGGGCAGCCCGTCATAATCCTATTCGTGGATGAGAAAAACGTGGAAGTTGCGAAGGAAGCTCTGGAGCGAGCAGCCTCCAAGCTGCCTCTTCCCACGAGGATTATCGTCGAGAAAATACGCTAGGTCGTATCCGCATGCGTAAGGGGCTTGCGGGATGCCCACAGCCTCAGACCTTCACAAGGAGCGAGTAGAGATTGCTGTAAACATCTGGGGAGAGATTCTTAACGGATCAGTGTCCACGAGAAGAGAGCTGGTCGAGCTTCTGCGGGAAGCATACGAGGCGGGAAAAATCGAGCCGATCAGGGGGAAGACTAAGATCGACATCTATGACAAGGAGCTTGCCACAGTGTTCCTCGTGGGGAAGCACGGGTTGGGTCTCGACGAGGAGCTCGAGAAAGTGCGTGACTTATTTGGGGTTGAGTACGCAGCCAACACGGTACTAGAGAGGGTGATGAGGGGTGAAGACCCTCGCAAGGCAGCCGAGGAAGTTTTCGAGAAGGTGGATGAGAACACGGTTTTCCGCGTCCTCAGGTTGGCTATGACGGCGGTTGCTCTGGGCTTCATGCTCGAGGACGAGTTCCTTAAGGTTCTGCTCGCCTTTGAGAAAAGCTTCCCGGAGTATGCGCCCAACTTCCTCGGTTTCAAGCGCTTCTACATAGCGTACAAGCTAGCCGAGAGCATCGCTAGGGGCGAGGTGAGGAACCGTATCGAGAAAGAGGCCCTAAAGCACGCCATGTGCCTCAGACTAGGCTCCGAGAAGGCTGCGCCCCCAGATTGGCTCGTGCGCGAGATCGCCGTCAAGGTGCTTAAAGTACCCGAGCATAAGGTCAACGATGCTCTCAGCTTGGTCAGGAAAAGAGCTAAAGGCTCAAGGAAGGAGGCTGCAGAGTAGTCTCATTTGCCCTGAGCTAGCGCGCCACCGGTTGCCCCGCCTTTTCGCGGGGTGCGCGCATGCGAGATTTTCCGCGGGGTAGCCGATGAACACGGCGCTCACGCCGTGCTCGCGCGCGAGGCGAGCCAGGTGCGCAGCCGTGTTGGCGCGCGTCGTGGAGAAGCTGGAGCAGAGGCTGAGCAGCAAGGCGAGGCGCTGAGCCTGCAATCCAATAACTTATTTTTCAAACCAAGTACATTAACGTATAATGCGAGTGCTCTCCCGATCAAAGCCTCTCGTGGAAATCTGCCATGAAGAGGCCTAGGCGCTCCGCGCGCAGAATATATAAGACCCAGGCTGGGCACACCTTCTGAGCGGCTAATGCCTAAGAAGAGGAAGAGCAGAGGGAGACACAAAGGAGGTAAGGGCAAGGAGGATATTGTCCAGTGCGATGAGTGCGGGGCTCTGCTCCCGCGGTCTAAGGCTGTGAAGATCACGAAGCCCGTTACGCCTGTGGACCCGCAGCTGGCCAAGGAGCTGAGGGACAAGGGGGCCATCCTCCCCCAGTACACAGTCACGAAGTACTTGTGCTTGAGGTGCGCTATACACAGGGGCATAATAAAGATAAGGCCTGAGGAGGAGCGCAAAAAGGTCAAAATGCGCTTCGAGTTCTTTTAGCCTGGGATGCTGTCCTCCTACAAGAGAGTGTTCGTCCTGCACTCCAACACTGGTGTTACTGCGCCGGTGTTTACGGAGGAAACGCTAGCCACCCAGGGAGGGCGCATGGACGTTGTCGCTCGAGCCTACATCAGCGCACTCTGGGATATGACTCCGCCCCGCAGCGACACTCTCTTCGTAGCTGTACTGCACGGCCCACCTAACCCCCCTGCGGCGCTCTACATTGGTTCCTCGTGCGGGTTCACGCGGAGACCTGGGGAGAAGGATGTGGCAGCTATTATCCTGCGCGCGCTTAGAGGTGAAGAGGGCTGTGCAGCATTGAGAAGGCAGGGAACGCTCGAGGTTGTTCAAGCCTTGAGGAGTGAGGATTTCCGCGTTTACCTGCTGTCAGAGGACGGCGAGAACCTGGAGAACCTCCGCCTGAGTAGTTTGCGCCTGGCGTTTGTCCTCGGCGACCACATAGGGTTCCCCAGGGAGCTTCTGGCCAGATTGAGGTCTGAGTGCGACTCGACCCTGAGCTTAGGCAGAAGGCCCTACCTAGCCAGCCACTGCATAGCGTACGTACATGAAGTTCTCGACAGAGCGAGCGGCGCGCTTTCCTAGCGTTGCTCTAGCTCACTTAAGTAGTGCTCTGCAGAACCCCTGGCCTCAGCCTCCTCGGCGTAGCCCGGAAGAAGCTCTGAGGAAGGTACGTATGAGAGATCAACCCTGACAAGGGGGCTCAGCCTGAGGGACTGGCAGCGCGGGCACCGCGGTAGTCCTCCTCCGAAAATATTGCCACACTCTTCACAGTAAGCAATTCCGGTCTTTGTGATCGTGAAGAGCTTTACCCCGAGCTTCTCAACCAACCGGAGCGCGTGCTCCAGCTGCACAGCGCTTACCTCGCGCAGACGGACCTCCAGGATGCTCGGAGCAGGTTTAACCAGCATGTGCAGCCTGCTTTCAAGAGCCAAAGCTTCCTCGAACGACCTGCCTGCTAAGATGAATGGGGAGATGTTGTTCACTGCCCAACGACCAGTGCTCTTCTCCAGGGTGATGGTTTCCTTCGGCGAGAAGAACGTGTACAAGGTGCGTATTCCTTCCTCTGCGAGCTTTTCCTCTGTGCACTCCCTCAGCTCGGCGAGTAAGCCTCTAGTCCACTCAACAAGCCGGTGGGCGTAAATGTGCTTGTCCATCTTCTCGCCTTTATTCAGCATCGCATACGCAACCTCTGCTCCCGCGAATGCGATTTGGGCAACCACCCTAGTTTCCGCGGAGCCCGTCTTAACCAGGTTGCCCCACAGGGAGGCTTTCCTCCTGAGAAGCTTGAACAAGTCTACGATTCCAGGTGCGAGCCCCTTAAGGAGGTCACCAGGCTCTCTTTCCAAGATGCGTGACTTAGCAGCAAGCTCCGGTCCAAGCACTGTGCAGGCACCCAGGTGAATTGCGGTGCTCTCCCCGGCTTCGAGAGCCAGCATCCCGGCAGAGGGGGCTAGCTCCTGAAAGCCGAAAAGCACAGGAACGCCTCTGTTGATCATTTGCGCTAGAGACCTGAACGCGGTAGTTGTGTACTCATCGCCGCTCTTCGCGAGGATTATGAGGAGCGGGTGAGTGCGTGTGACCTCGCCTAGAAACCTTTCGATCTCTGGGATTACGTAGTCGAGATTTTCCGCGTGCAGCACGATGGAGGTTTTGAGAAAGCGTGAGACTGCAGCAAGTAAACTGAGCGCCTCTGGTGCACCACCTTTGCCGTCGGGGATTTCCAAGGTGATCTCGCTCGGTAAAGTCTCGCCTCTAAGGAGTGCTCTCAAGTGGTCAAGCCGACTAGCGGGAACGTGTACGAGTGAGACTCCGTTGTCCGGGTTCACGTAAGTGCTGGCAAGCCTCAAGAGGACAAAGTCGTAGAGCCTTGTACCGCCGAGAAGCTCCAAAGCTCTGCTCGAGTTCTCACAGGCTCCAGCACGCTTTCTCATCACCTCTTCAACTCTACTCACCTCGGTTTTCCTCTCCTTAATCAGCCGTGAAAGAGAAATAAGCAGCACCAACGACTCTGGGATCGCGTCGCCGCTTAAGCTGGAGATATCTTCTAGGATGCCTTCAAGCCCACCTCCTCTTCTAGGGCGGGTCTCAACGTCGGAGATCCAGGAAGCCAGCGCCTGGAGATATGAGCGGAGGGGCAAGGGAGCGCCCTTGCCATCGAGCACTAGGGGCTCGCGCTCTGCCAGCTTAAGTGAAGCCTCCAGCTCCGCAACTAAACTATAAACTCTTCTCCCAAGATCGGTGAGCGTGTAGAACTCATTAACCTGGCTTACCAGCTGAGCTTTCTTAAGCTGCTTAAGGTGGTACATGAGCTGCTCGGGACTCACTCCCAGCAGATTGGCGATCTCGGAGAGCCTCCTACGCTCGCTATAAAGAACTCTCAGCACGCCGAGGCGAACAGGGCTAGCAAGAGCGCGGAAGACCTCGTCTGCGTGAGTCCGCGTGAGTGAGTCCGCGCTTTTCTGCCTCCTCTGACCTTTCCCTGTCACCGCTCCAGCGAGGCCTGCAGGGGTGTTAAATCCTCACCGCCTCTGGAGGGCGAGTCTTACCGCTCAATGTGAAGATTTTTTAATAGGTTCTTGATGTAGGTAGATGTGAGATTTCCAGGTTTAGTCGAGAAGGAGTCCCTAGAGGACCCTTTACGCATACTCTCAATGTTCTGCAGTGAGGAGCACCTAGATAGGCTTAGAGAGATTAAGAACCCGAGGCTCTGGAGAGACATAGCTGAGGTGGCGCTCGTAGCTAGGCCGGCAAGCATATATGTAAATACGGGTAGCAACGAGGACAAGGACTATATCCGTAGGAAAGCGCTTGAAAACAGGGAGGAATATCCTACAGTGCATCCCATGCATACAGTGCACTTCGATGGGCCAAAGGATCTTGCACGCGACAAGGAGAACACGAGGGTACTTTATCCTGGAGGCAGGCAGGTCCCCCTTATCAACACCTTTGATCGTGACGCTGGGCTAAGCGAGATAGGGAAGCTGTTTAGGGGGGTAATGAGTGGAAAAGAAATGTTTGTGTCCTTCTACCTGTATGGTCCTAGGCACTCCAGGTTCTCTCTCTACGGTGTCCAGATAACTGACTCTGCCTATGTTGTGCACAGCGAGGAAATTCTCTATAGGAACGGCTACAGGGACTTTGTAGAGAAAGGAGAAGAACTGGAATACATGCTCTTTATTCATTCTGCCGGCGAGCGCGACGAGAACGGCTGGAGCAAAAACGTTGAAAACAGGAGGATATTCATCGACCTAGAGGGAAACTCTGTATACAGCGTTAACACGCAGTACGCCGGCAACACTGTGGGTCTGAAAAAGCTCGCTCTTAGGCTCGCCATCTACAAAGGCTACAGGGAAGGCTGGCTTGCGGAGCACATGTTCATAGTTGGGGTGAAGGGAAGGGGTGGAAGAATCTCTTACTTCACGGGAGCCTATCCTGCTGGTTGCGGTAAAACCTCTACAGCTATGGTTGCCGACACCGTGGTTGGAGACGACCTGGCAATAATACACGCGGTGAATGGCGAGGCTAGGGCTATAAACCCAGAGGTTGGCATGTTCGGCATCATAGACGATGTTAATCCGCGGGACGACCCAGAAATCTACAGCATACTTGTAAACCCCTCTGCAGAAGTAATATTTAGCAATGTTCTGCTAATGGAGGACGGCAACGTCTGGTGGCGCGGGAAACCAGAAGAGCCGAAAAAAGGCGTAAACTATGCCGGGGAGTGGTGGCCGGGGAAAAAGGACGAAAACGGAAAAGAAATACCTCCCTCCCATCCAAACGCGAGGTTCACAGTCAGCATAAGGCACCTATCAAAGCTCGACCCAAGGATAGACGACCCCGAGGGCGTCCCCGTGGCCGGCATCATTTTTGGAGGCAGGGACTCCTCAACTTTGCCGCCCGTCCTAGAGGCCTTCGACTGGAAGCACGGAATAGTAACAATGGGCGCATCACTCGAAAGCGAAAGGACAGCGGCCGTCCTCGGCCAGGTGGGTGTAATGGAGCTAAACCCATACGCCATTCTTGACTTCTTGCCGATCTCTGTCGGAGCCTTTACAGCTCTGCACCTTGAATTCGAGAAGAAGCTTGCTAGGCCTCCGAAGATATTCAGCGTAAACTATTTCCTTCGTGAAAACGGAAAGTTCCTGGCCGAGAAAAGAGACAAGATCGCCTGGTTAAAATGGATGGAGCAGAGGGTTCACGGCGAGGTTCAGGCAATAGAGACGCCTGTAGGCTATATCCCGACATACGAGGATCTAAGGGAGATCTTCGCAAGGGAGCTGGGGAAAGAATTCAAAGAAGACCTCTACGAGAAAATGTTCACAATACGTGTTAAGGGCTTCCTCGAGAAAATCGAGAGAATTTTAAAGGTCTATTCCACCATCCCTGACACCCCGGCGGAGTTTTTCCAAATAATGGAAGAGCAGATTAAGAGGCTCAAAGATCTAGAGAAGACAGGGCAAGGGCAAAATGTTAGTCCTTTCCGCCTTGATAAAAGATAGTAAAGAGATAACATTCTGAGGATCTTATTATTTTAGCAATATTCCTGTCTGGTAAAAGCTGTCAGCAATAATGCCTGCGCGCGGGTACGCGCAGTAATGTAATACGGGTAGTCTACGACTGTCCTCTCACGCGATAAGAAATGCTCCGGTAATCACTCCTGAGGCTGGTAGTCGTCAGCGATGAAGACTGGGGTTTACCGGAACTATAACGAGTTTTCCGCCCTTGTCCTGAACACGCTTCTCGAGATGATCAGGAGGACTAGGGGGAGCCTGGTGACCTTCAACCCTAAGAAGATAGCCGTCCTTGCGGGTATAGACACCCACCCAGTGATACTGACGCTTGTGAAGGATGTGCTCGAGGGGTTACGCGAGAAAGGGCTTATCAGCCTCGCCGGGAAGAGCAAGCACGGTGTCAAATACGCTGTGACTAAGAGCAGCCCTCTCTGGGCTCTCGCGAAAGAGGGATACACCTTCACGGCCGCCACGCTCCCCGATCTAGAGCGAATCGGCATCATGGCTAGCGCGCAGACACGGCGCACATCCCTCGCACCTTGACCGCACTATTTTAAAGTAGCAGATTTTCACGCAGTGGCACTGTAGCGTGAGCAGCGTGGAGAAGTTTGTAAAGCGTGTGCTGAACCTGGCAGATGCTGTAGCTGCTAAAGCGAACCTAAGCCGTCCCCTAGTAACCGAGGTACGAGTTCTCGAGGGCAACGCCGGGCCACCCAAAGGTGCGTTAACAGTCACCGACGGGTCTTTTGTGATCCCTGAGGCCGGGGCGATATACGTCGTGAAAGCAGACCCTAGCCTCCTGGTTCTGAGGCTAGTTGCTGCTTACCTCGCGCTAGCGGTGTGGCACACCTACGGCACTTTCTCGCCAGAGCTCGCGGTGGAGATAGCCAGGCAGAACTACTTCCTGATACTCGTAAACGCTGTTCGCGAATCCCGCTGAAAACCGGGGGGCTGGGGCGTGAGGGTCCTCGCGACAACTGTTCCCGGCTTGGAATTCGTTGTGATGGAGGAGGTGAGGGAGATCTGCGGGTGGGCCGAGGCTAGCTACACCAAGCTCTCGGGAAGAGTTTTTCTCGAGATAGACGAGAGCTGTCTACCTCTGCTGGCTGCTAGGGCGCGGTCGCTTGAGGGACTAAGGCTTATTGCTGGAGAGGCTCCCTCTCTCGAGGGGCTGCTTGAGGGAGTCGTCTCCTTCGTCAGGGGGTTGGGGGTGGAGGGCTTGTACTTCTCTGTCCACGCTGAGAGAGTCACAAAGGAGGGGGGCTTCACCTCGCTCGACCTGGCGCGTGCTGTGGGGGAGAGGGTTAAGAGAGAGCTGGGGCTCGAGGTGTCGCTGGACTTCCCCGACATACCCCTTTACGTTGAGTACGAGGGCGGGTTGTACAGGTATGGCTTGGACCTGTCGTTCTTCCACGGGCTGCGCGACAGGCCCTACAGGGTGTTCGTACACCCATCGGCTCTCAACCCTGTGATCGCTTACGCTATGTGCAGGCTGGCGATGCCCTTCGAGACTTTACTTGATCCATTCTGCGGAAGTGGCACCATTCCGCTCGAATGCTCCCAGGTTGCGGAGGCGCAGGCGTTCTGCAGCGACGTGAACGAGCAGTACGCGGCCGGGGCTAGGCTCAACTCGCTCAGGGCGGGGGTTTACCCGAGGATCCACATCCTAGCATCCGATGTGCGTAGACACCCGTTCGCGCGGGAGGTGGACGCCGTGGTTACAAACCCGCCTTTCGGTATCAGGGAGAAGGCTGTGGGCGGGCTTGCCGCTGTCTACAGAGCTCTCTTCGACATCGCCTCAGCGGCTCTCAGGAGAGAAGGGAGGCTTGTAGTGCTCACGACTAAGCTGAAGGCTGTTGAGGAGCTCGGCGCGAGGAGGGGTTTCTCGGTGGTTGCAAAGCACGAGATAAACGAGGGAGGTCTGACCTCTTACATCGTGGTGCTCTCTAGGTCCTTTAGCTCATAAAAGAGCAGGGCTGCAGCGCCTCCGAGCTTTCTCAGGGTTTGCCCCCACTCGCTCTCCGTGGGGATTATGTACACTTTCCCAGAGAGGCTTAGGACGTCGTTGAGAAGCTCTAGAACGGTATCTCTTGTTGCCTCCTCGAAGAGGAGATCATCGGCGACAAGGAGTTTCTCCACGACTCCCCACTTTGCCACCTTCACCACGTTCTCGAGGCCCAGCACAACCTTCTTTGAGCCCTTTGAGACGCTCTGGAGGACCTCGTCCACAAGCTCCCTCTCAATAACCGCTCTAACCTCTTTGAAGAGGCTCCTCAAATCCTCTCTGCGCAAGAGCTCGTGAATCCCCGCCTCTCCCCCCTCGCTAACCTTAACCAGCTTAGCGCGGGCACCAGCTTCCCTGATGGCTTCACTCACTACCTCGGTGAG
This sequence comes from Thermofilum sp., assembly GCA_020833575.1. Taxonomy (GTDB): domain Archaea; phylum Thermoproteota; class Thermoprotei; order Thermofilales; family Thermofilaceae; genus Thermofilum. The sequence goes on from JAJHRT010000001.1 coordinate 29,854, forward strand.
ACGCTCTGTGGTAGCTATGACTACCTCGTCCACGCCCTCCGCGTAGCCGCTTTTCAGCACGTCCTCCAGCTTCTTCCTGAGTGGGATGTACACCTGCTCCCTGATGCTTTCCTCCTCCCCCGTCTTCGTGTAGTCAATACCGGATACGAACCTGACCTCGATCCCTACGGGTGATAGGTAGCCCACCGCAATCTCATCATCGCCCACGGATACTAGCAGAACCCTCTTTATCGCTGAGGAGGCTTTCGAGAGGATTTCCCGCGTCAAGGCGCCAATACCCTTTTGCTTGACTATTCTCACAGTGTCACCAACACCTAAGGAGAGCGTGTGGTAGGAACCCCTCCCGCTTACATCCTCAGGAGCATCGACTATCCTCCCAGTAACCCTTATCCTGTGCAGGAACTTCGAGTAGGAGATTTTCTCGACCTGCAGCCCAAGGTACACGCGTACCCTGTCGCCTTTCCTACCCTCCGCGTCCACGCGCAGCTGCCTCGTAGTCCACGCGTAAACAATGTCATTTCTCTCGAGCAGCAGCGCTAGGAAGTAGAAGTCTTCAGGGACTTCAAGCAGGACCTCCAGCTCCCCCCTTCTCTCATCTATCCCGAGAACCCTCAAGAAGCATCACCTCATGCGATTCCCAGCTGGTCCTCCAGTGCTAGAAGGGTCTTCGCCACAACATACCACGCGTCGAGAACTTCGTCTGCGTAGGAGAAGGGCTTGCCGCCTAGCCTGAGCACTTCCCCCGAGAACTCGCCGCTCTGGAAGCAGCCCACGATTACAAGAGGCCTCCTGTACTCGGAGAGCATCGCGGCTAGCTTGCGGGCATGTATCCTCTCGCCCTTTTCATGCATGAGCGCAGCGAAGTCAGGGTTCCAGGTCCTCACGACGTCTTCGAGCTTCTCCTGCGACACCCAGAGCAGCGGCTTCTCGGCGTCAGGCGGCACCCTCCCCTCCGCTAGGAGCTGCTCCATCAGCCCAACAAACCTGTTGTAGTTCCTCGGTATGCGGACTACAGGATCCACCCTTATCACAAGCCCCCCGTATGTATGCACAACAACCTCGAGTAACCCCCTCTTATTAAGCAGGGTGCTCAAAGCGAGTAGCAGGCATGCATGAAGGATATCCGGGCGCCCCCTCTTCCTCCAGTCCTTCAGCGTTTTCGCAGCAGCGTAGTGAAGCGATATGTCAAGAAGGATCTCGCCGGGCCTCTTACCTCTGGCATTGGCGGTGTTTCTCACCGCTGGATGGTGCCAGAGCTCCCGCGGTACTAGCTCAAGGCCGGCGTCCGCAAGTATCAATAAGAGCTTCTCCATACTCTCCCCCGCGTAGTGATGCCGAGGCGCAGTAGTAGAAAGTATTTGCGCGACCTTGCGTTGCAGAGAATTAAGCGGCTCGTGATGTTTGCAGAGCAGGTGAGAGCTGTGGAGCCGGAGCTCGCCGACAGGTACGGAGAGCTCGCCCTGGCTATCGCGAGGAAGGCGCGGCTCCACTACCCGGATTTTCTCAAGGCTCGCGTGTGCAGGCGCTGTGGCGCGTGGCTGGTCCCAGGAGTTACTGCTCGAGTTCGCCTCCGGAGACGGGGGAGGATGAAGTACATAGCTGTCACATGCCTGAAGTGCGGGTACGTGAGGCGCTACCCGCTGAAGCGGCAGGAAGTTCCACCTCGACCATGGTACACGTTCTACCGCGCGCCGCGGGTGAGGGATTTTGCTCCGCGTTAGAGGGATTTACGCCACGGCGCTGACAGGGCTGCTGGACGACTTTGGGTACACGTTTGCCGATTTGACGGAGAAGGTTAGGGAGCGCGTACCCTGCGTAAGAGTCCAGGGACGAGTAGCCGTGACCGTGAAGGATCTGGAGGATAGGAAGGGGGTTGTGGTCGTAGGTGACCCAGCGCTAGTCCCCCGCGTGGCTTATGCTATTGCAGCTGCTGTCCCAGGTAGCATGACCGTGTACCTCGAAGAGGGGCCTTACACGACGTTCCTTGTGCGCGTCGTCGAGCGCCTACAGGAGGGGTTGTACGTCGTGGAGCTGCCCGGCGCGAGGCGTGCGCTCCTCAGCTCGAAGAAGCAGCTGAAGGAGGGAGAGTTGGCAGCAGGCCATGTGGTCAGGCCTGACGAGGAGAACCCGCTTCTCGCTCATGGGATCGCGCTGACGGGTACTTACGTGAGGTTAGTTGAAGGAAGTCGCCATGGCGTAAGTGAGCACTTCAGGGACGCTGCTCTCGCAGCTGAGATGCTGGCTATGGCGCAGATGACGGCACCTGAGGGGTGGGGCGTGAGGATAAGGAGTGCGGCACAGAGCGCAACCCTGCTGGAGGTAGCCTCGGAGATCAAGGAGCTGTCTCAGCGTGCCGAAACCCTGCGCAGGGTTGCGAGGGAGATGAGCAGCCCAGCCCTCCTGGCCCAGGGGGAGAGTATAGCGTTCGTCCACTTCTCCTCAGATGCCGCCGCCAGGTTGGACTCCATCAGGAACAGATACTCGGCGACGGCACCACTCCACCACCTTTTAAAGTCCACGGGGGTAAAGCTGCTAAGCGATTACGTTGACAAAGTAGAGCTGGAGGGCACCGCGACCCTGCCAGAGATGGCAAAGCTCTACGCCGAGCTCTTCAGGAAGGTCCTGGAGAGCGGGCGCGCAAGGCTGGAGCATAAGAAACTCCCTGCGGGTGGGTTCTCGTGGCAAGCCGACGCGAGCCTGGCCCCCAGGGGCATCATACTGCTCAGCAGGGTTGTGCGCTCGGAGGGAGTCTACGATGGGTTGGAGGTACCTAAGACGCCGGGTGACAGAATACTGTCATTCACATGGCCCCTCGCCAGAGTAATCGCGCACTTCTACTTCTCGAGAGAGGAGGAAGTAAAGGGGGTTTATGTGAACGTGAACACCCCCCTCGAGGTGGTCTACGGGGAGCACCCCTTCCTCAGGTACATCGACTTAGCAGTGGACGTCGTCAGGGTGGGTAGCGACATAAGAGTCGTGGACAGGGAGAAGTTCGAATACCTGGTAAGTAGGGGGGTGCTGCTCAGGAGAGACGCAGAAGGGTATCTGTGCCTAGTCAAGAAGGTGGTTGACGTTCTTTCGAGCGTCGAAGCCCCTATCGAGGCGGCAGAGGGGCTCCTTGAGGCCCAGGACGAGTGCTTCGCCGAGGAACCTGTAGAAGAGTATAAGAACGAGGTGCTGCGCCTCCTCGCGTGATGGCCATAGACGTGCTCTGGGCCCCCTGGCGTATGAAATACATAGAGTACACCAAGATCGAGAAGAGCCGTGGGTGCTTTATCTGCGAGGCTGTGAGGAGTAGTAACCCGGAGGAGAAGCTCGTCGTGCATAGGACAGAATCTGTGGTAGTCTTGATGAACAGGTACCCGTACAACACAGGGCACCTCTTAATAGCCCCGGCGAGGCACGTGGCCGAATTTGCTCAGCTCAGCGACTCGGAGCTCTTCGAGCTCGCGGCAATTTTGAGAGACTCGCTGGAGTGGCTCAGAAAGGCTCTCTCCCCCGACGGGTTCAATATAGGCGTGAACATCGGGAGGGTTGCTGGCGCAGGGCTCGAGGACCACCTGCACATCCACGTGGTGCCTAGGTGGAACGGCGACACAAACTTCATGCCTATAGTAGCCAACACCAAGGTGATACCCGAAGCGCTGGTCGACACCTACAGGAAAATTATAGCTGCGAAAAACCAGCTCGCGAGCGCTCAAACGACAAAGCCGTAGCCGATCAGCCGCCATCTTCCGCTGTACTGCCTGGAGATGGCGGCTCTTGCCCCCTTCTCGGCAACTACAGGCACCTTAAGCTTCAGGTGTACAGTGTCGCTTCTCGCCGAGGTAACCACCCCCGCCGTCAACGCGGTACCAACGTTCACCAGGAGAACTTCCCCTGCTCTCAAAGGTTCTATGGGGCCGGCCTTGTCCAGGCCCACAACCCGCTCGAGCAGCTTGTACTCGAGCTCGAGCTCATAGAGTGGCTCGGGCAGTGTTCCAGGCTTTCCCACCACATTGCCTATAAGACTGTCAGCCTTGGTTAAGCTGGGGTCCAGGTTTGTTCCAACAGCCACGAGGCCTCCTGGGTACGCGACTTCAAGGCGCTCGGTTCCCGACATCAGCGAAGTTATCTCAGTGTAGAGGGGCTCGTACTCCTCTCGGCTGTCACGCCTCACCTTGATACCAGGCCTTATCTCTATCTCGTCGCCCACCTTGAAGGTGCCCTGCACAATAGTCCCTCCGAGAACTCCACCCGTGAGATCCTTCACGGTGGTTCCAGGCTTATTCACGTCAAACGACCTGACGACAAGCATCTTAGGCGTCAGAGATGGATCCCGCCTTGGGGTTGGTATGTACCTCTCCATGGCCCATACCAGCGCGTCTACGTTCACTCTATGCATCGATGACACAGGGATTATCGGTGCGTTCTCCGCCCACGTGCCTTCTAGGAACTCGCGTATCTCCTTGTAGCTTTCGAGAGCTCTCTCCTTGCTCACTATGTCTATCTTATTCTGCACAACGATCACGTTGCGCACGCCTACTATCTCCAGGGCCTTGAAGTGCTCCAGCGTCTGCGGCTGCGGGCACTTCTTGGAAGCATCTATCACAAGCAATGCGCCATCCATCAGCGCGGCACCAGAGAGCATGACTGACATCAGCATCTCGTGGCCCGGTACGTCTACAAAGGAAACCTTCCTCACAAACTCCAGAGGGGAGCCGCAGTATCTGCATCGGAGGTCGCGCGGCGCAGTGGCATTAGTGTAGTAGGCCTGAGGGGGAGGGCACTTGGGGCACTTGTATATCGTGGCATCTGCATAGCCGATCTTCAGCGTTATACCTCGCTTAAGCTCCTCTGAGTGTTTCGCTGTCCAGATTCCAGTCAAGGACTCGACGAGGGTTGTTTTGCCATGATCTACGTGCCCCGCGGTTCCTATGTTTGTCAGCGGTTGCTTTCTAGCAGCCTCATCAACGGACATACTCTGGGTAGCTCTCCCATCGGCCTATTTAGCACTTTCGCGCGTAGAGTGTCGCCCTACCCTATTATCTCTACATAGTTCTCCTTCGAGAGCTCCTCAGCGATCCTCCTAGGGATTCGGGCTACATCCCCCGCTTTAAAGGGGCCTAGCGTCAGGCCCCTGTCTACCATGCGCGGGTAGGGTTTGAGGAAAGCCACGAGAACGCTTTCTTCCATTCTGGCTCCAGGCGCTCTCTCCTCGAGCTTTTGCTGCTTCACCTGCTTCTCTGCAGCTTCGGGTGCTTCTCCAAGCGACGCGAGAATCCTTCCGACAAAGTCTATAACGGCTTTCTCTTCTTCAGGAATGTTCTGGGGTAGACTTCTGCCCTCGGCTATTTGGCGTAGCTCCTTCTGGAGCCTCAGAAGAAACAGCAGCCTCACAGAGTTCCTTAAGAGCTCCGCAGTGACCTTATCACCGGCACGCTCGGCCTCCTTGGCGACCTGCAAAGCCCTCCTGTAGAAGTCCCTCTCCAGTGGTTCAAGCTCGCTGGAGAGAAGTTCACGGGAAAGGGCGGACTGCACCTGCGAACTACTCACGGTGCTCTATCACCCTCAGCAGGAGATCAAGCGTTGCCCCCTCGAAACCCATGCCCTCGAGCTCGCCACGACTAACCCCTCTCCGCCTCAGCTCGCTTAACACCTCCGTGTACTCATAGGGGAAAACCACCCACTCCCTCACAACCTCCAGGTAGTAGTCAGGCGGGTTGCGCGTCCACTCCTTAACAAACAGGGTAGCTGCTCTCACACAGCCTGCGCCCGCGCTCCTAAGTTCTCTCAGTGCGAGATCAAGCGTCAAACCGGTGTCTGCTACATCGTCGACTAAAAGCACTTTCCTCCCGCGGACGGATCCAGATATTGTTTGCGAGATGCGCGGGGCCACATCCCTGTCGTTAACCCCCCTGTAGTACTGTATGGTTATGCTGGCAGTCTCTCTCACGCCGAGCACGTCCGAGAGAATTCTCCCCAGGACCCACCCCCCTCTAGCTACCGCCACGATGATGTCTGGTTTATACCCCTTGTCTTTTATAACCAGTGCTAGGGCCAGAGCCTTCTCATAGAACTCCTTCCAGCTCAACACCCTCAGCTCAGTACCCATAGTTCTGACCTCAGCACGCGGCTTCATGAATTCCCAGAGCCTCTCAGCCTCCGTACCTCCCGAACTGCGCGCAGAATCCCCTCGCCGAGGGCCCGCGCTGCTGAAACCTTCATGAAGGGGTTCACCACGGTATCTGAGGCCACTATCTCCCTGACGCCGGCCCCGAGGATTCTGGCCTCCGCACCTTCCACCAGCAGTGCATGGGCGCACGCAACTATGATCTCTCTCACACCACTCTCGGCGAGCACCTGCGCCACCGAGGCTATCGTGGAGCCCGTGCTGATTATGTCGTCTACGATCACGGCACGCTCAGCTCCCTGTATAGCCCCCCTAACCTCGACTTGATAGTCTCCCAGCCTCTTCTTCTCGAAGACGATGTACCTGCTTCCCAGCTTCTCCGAGAACACGCGAGCCCATTGCTCTGCTTCCTCGTCCGGTGCAACAACCACGCAGTTTCCGCAGACTTCCTTCACGTAGTCAGCCAGGTCTGGCATCACCGAGACATTGTAAGTAGGTATCGAGAATACCTCGGAAACGTCCTTGAAGCGATGCAAGTGCATGTCAACCGTGACCAGCGAGTCCATGCCGAACTCCTCGAGCATCCTGGATACTATCGTGAGACTCACAGCTTCACCTCTTTGGAACTCGCTATCCTGCCTAGCGTAGGGGAAGTAGGGCATCGCCAAGACCACGCTTTTGGCCCCCAACCTCCTTAGGGTGGCTAAGGAGAATGCGGCCTCTATTAGGGCATCATTGGGCCGGCGCCCCGCGCAGATTAGCAGGACTACGTCCCTCCCCGCGACCTCTACAGGTATCCTGAGGTAAGTCTCTCCATCCGGGAACTTTCTCGTGACAAGCGCGTAGTGAGGAAAGCCGACCTGCGCGGAAAGCTTCCTGGCAAGCCCGGAGCACCACTCCCCCGAGAGCAGCAGCGTGCCCATGATCCGCTCACGATGCCTGGAGAGCGGGCAATCATATGCTTTTTACGCAGCTTAGGCCTTCTTGCGCTTCTCCCGACGCCGCGGGCCCTGCCAGTAGAGGAGTTTTCCTACAAGCGCCTCAGGCCTCCACCTGCTGGTGTCCACCTTGACGAGGACAAAGGGGCTCCGCACGGGGCCTACAACATCATAGACATAGCCCACGAGGGTCATTCTGTCGTCGTACACCTTCTCGCCGATCTCCGGGACTTCGCGAGCCTCAACTACCAGATTACCATGCCTGCTAACAAGCCTGACGCGCCCCAGCGCTCTCATCGCACCAGCAACCCTGCGGGGTGTTAGAGGGGCAGGAAAATAAAATATACTTCCATCGTGAGCAGCTACCGGAGGAAGTTATGGGGGCCTACTACCTAGCTCTCATGCCTTTCGGCGTAGTGCTTGCGAACGATAAAGGGGAGATTGTCGCCAGCGCTCTTGCGGGTAAAAGCTTCGAAGAGGCTAGAGCCTACCTCCAAGCGTTGGAAGGGGGAGCTTTGACTCAGGATGTGCTAGACCTTATTAAGAAGCACCTCACCCGGGACGACACCCTCTACGTTGAGGACGAGGATGTAGCCCGTTTTGTTACGCAAACGCTGGGGCTCAATGTGAGGGTGGAGCCGGGCTCGCCTGTATTCCGCGGGCTCAGGGCGAAGATGCCCGCAACGATGGCAAAGCTGATGGGCGTACAGGAGCAAGAGTTCTACAACCTGCTCCACCAGATGACTATCGAGCTCGCGCGGAGCAAGCTCAAGGAGGTCGCCGAGAAAAGAGACCTCTTCGTGGCGCAGGCGATACGGGCGCTGGACGACGTGAACAAGACGATCAACCTCTTTGCCTCGCGGGTGAGAGAGTGGTACGGTCTGCACTTCCCCGAGCTGGATGAGTTGGTGGAGGATCACGAAGACTACCTTAAGATCGTGAGCAAGATTGGGCATAGGAGCAGCATCACTGAGGAAGCATTGAGGGAGATCGGGATCAAGGGAGAGCTTGCGTCTAAGATAGTCTCGGCGGCTGCGAATAGCATGGGGGCCGAGCTTGCGGAGTTTGACCTCGAGGCAATCCGCCTGATCTCGGACATGGGTCTCCAGCTGTACTCGGTCAGGCGCAGCCTTGAGAAGTACATCGACGAGGCCATGTACGAGGTAGCTCCTAATATCCGAGCCCTGGTCGGGTCCTTGCTGGGAGCCCGGCTGATATCTCTCGCGGGAGGCTTGGACAAGCTGGCTAGGCTACCAGCTAGCACTATCCAGGTATTAGGAGCCGAGAAGGCTCTCTTCCGCGCACTGAAGTACGGCGCGAAACCGCCTAAACACGGTGTGATCTTCCAGCACCCTCTGATACACAGATCTCCTAAGTGGCAGAGGGGCAAGATAGCCAGGGCGCTGGCCGCGAAACTTGCGATAGCTGCTAGGATTGATGCCTTCACAGGAGAGTACAGGGCGGACGAGCTTCGCGAAGACCTGGAGAAGAGGGTTGAGGAGATAAGGACTCTCTACCCGACTCCTCCCAAGAAGGCTCGGGCTGAGGGTAGGGAAAAGACCTTTAAGAGGAGAGGTAAGGAAAGAGGTGGTAGATGATGAGCGTTAAAGCGGTGGACGTCAAGCCGCACGAGAGATTTCCCGGAGTCTTCTGGGTTGAGTTCGAAGACGGCAGCGCCAGGCTGGCTACGGTGAACCTCGCACCTAAAGTGAGGGTCTACGGAGAGCAGCTAGTCCAGCTGAAGGGTGTAGAGTACAGGATCTGGAACCCCTACAGGAGCAAGCTCGCCGGGGCGATAATGAAGAACCTGTCCATAAACCCGATAGCGCCTGGGAGCAAGGTTCTGTACTTAGGAACAGCCTCCGGGACCACGCCGAGCCATGTCTCCGACATAATAGGGCCTCAAGGAGTGCTCTACGGCGTGGAGTTCGCGCCACGTGTCATGAGAGAGTTTGTGGAGAAGGTGGCAGCGTACAGAAGTAACGTTATACCGCTGCTCGCCGACGCGCGCTTTCCCACAAAGTACGCTCACCTGGTCGAAGTCGTGGACGTAGTGTACGCGGACATAGCGCAGCCTTTCCAGAGCAAGATAGTTGCGGACAACGCCGACCTATTCCTTAAAGATGGAGGGTGGGTTATGATGGCCATCAAGGCTATGAGCATTGACGTCACGAAGCAGCCATCCGAGACCTATAAGAGGGAGATAGATCACTTGGAGGAGAGAGGCTACAAAGTGGAAGAGGTTCTGCACCTAGAGCCCTACGACATCGCTCACGCCTTCGTTGTCGCGCGCAAGCGCTGAAGTGGTTTCGGGGGTTTCCAAAGGCAAAGCATATATCCTGCTGTGGTGCTAACCTCCCGTTAGAGAACAGCGAACATGAGCGCTGTGAAAAGAATCGAGCTGAGGCCTAAGAGGTACTGTGCGGACGAGGTAATTCTCCACAGCGAAGCGGGCATTATACTCTCGAAGAGCGTCGAGGACGCTGCCCACCTGCCCAGGAGCATTGGGGGGGAGCTTAGAGCAATGAGTGATTTCCTCGAGGCGACCCCGCTCATCACTGCTGAGAGCATGCATGGGGAAGAGCTGGAGGAGGGGGTTGTGTACTCGAAGCATGGCATAGCGGTTGTCAGCAAGAGGACGTTCGAGAAGTTAATCAGCGGGGAGCACAGAGAACCTCTGGTCTATGTCCACAGGGGAGGTATCTATGTCAAAGTTAAAGGCGATGTCCTCAGAAGGCTGCGGGAGGAAAGGAAGCTGAGCAGGGGGGAGCTCGCCGAAAAGCTAGGAGTCACTCCGCGCATGGTGGCGAACTACGAGGAGAATTCGTGCGACGTCACGCTGGAGGTAGCTGTGAGGCTGGAGAGCCTGCTGGGCAATGAGGTCTTCGAGAAGCTTTCCCTGAAGGCTATATCGAGGATGTTCGCAAGTAGCCGTCCGGCGGGGGGGATGAACCCTAGGGATGAGTACCTGAGAGCTCTCCTGAGCAACCTGGAGAAGCATGGTTTCAAAAGTTATGCTTTCAGCAAGGCGCCTATCGACGCCGGCTTGAAGGGCAGCTTTGGGGAGAGCAAGGCGGCTATAAAGAGGCACAGCGAGGAGACTGAGCCTCAAGAGCTGGAGCTTGCCGCCACGCTCTCAGACGAAACGGGGACGAAGCTGATAGTTATCACTGACTCAAAGGAGGATTTGAGCATGGCTGATGAGTATCTGGCGATTCCCAAAGGCGAAGTGAGCAATGTTTCCAGGAAGATTATCTCCTACATCCGCGGGCTAGGCTAGCGCGCCATCCTTGGCGTGAGCAAGCGCAAATATTTTCTCTAAAAGCTCGGGACCAGGGTGGGCTCGGCTTGAGCGAGGACATTTGCCCGCTCACGCAAGTGAGGGAGGGCAAAGCTGTAATCCAGGTTTGCGACCTGTCTGCGTATGCCGATGAAAAGGGGTACGTGGACCCCGCGTGGGCGCCAGTGTTCTACAACCCCCGGATGTCTTGCTCGAGGGATATTTCGTCCGCTGTAGTGGGGGCTTACGCTGAACTGCGCGGCAGGAGTCTTACCGTGGCGGATATTCTATGCGCAACGGGGGTGCGAGGCATCAGGTATGCTCTTGAGAACGAAGGAGTGGCGGTCGCATACCTCAACGACATCGACCCCAGGTGCTACCACTTAGCCTCTAGGAACATCCGGCTAAACGGCCTGGAGGGCAGGGCTATGGCCTTCAATTACGACGCGGTAAAGTTCCTGCTGGAGCACAGGAGGATAGACGTTATCGACGTGGACCCCTTCGGCTCTCCTGCCCGCTTCGTGGACCCCGCTCTCAGGGCTATTTCACACGGTGGTATGCTCTGCGTCACGGCTACGGACACAGCAGCTCTGATGGGCAAGTACCCCGGTGCCTGCCTCAGAAAGTACTCCTCCTTGTGCCGTCTCACGGAGTTCTCGAGGGAGATTGCGGTCAGAGTCCTTCTGCAGTTCGTAGCACGAGAAGCAGCAAAGCTGGGCATCACTGTGAAGCCGCTGATCTCGTACTATATGGACCACCACGTGAGGGTTTGCGTGCAGGCCTTCAGGAAGAAGCCAGACTACGAGTGGCTTGCCTCCAGGCTCGGCTACCTAGTGTATCACCCCCAAACCCTGCACAGGCAGCTGGTCAGGCTGGGTGAGCTAGAGCAGCTGAAGCTGGGGGAGGGCTACGAGGTCGTCGGCCCCCTGTGGGTGGGGGGCTTCGCTGATGGGAGTTTCGTGGAGAAGGTCCTTAGGATATTCTTGGAGCGGATCGAGCTGGGCTACTGCAAACGGGGCGTGAAGCTCCTAACACACTTGAGGGAGGAGGCTTCAGGCGCTCCTTTTTACTACACGACGGACTCTGTCACGGCCAGGTACAGGCTGCAGTCAGAGGTCTCAGTGGAGAGGCTGGTAAAGCTGCTTTCGGAGAGGGGTTTCCCGTCCTCGAGGACGCACTTCGATGGCAAGGGCTTCAGGACGTCGGCGCCGCTGGAGGTGATCCTGGAGGCCTTCAGGGAACTTTCTGCGCGAAGTTAAGTATATATGAAGACCGTCCGTGTGCGCGTTCTGGTGCCTGGGCGTGGGCTACTTCAAGTATCTCGCTAAGCTTTGGCACAGACCCATGGAGGGTGAGCACGGCGCCCTAATGAGGGAGAGGATGATAAAGTGGAGGCGTGAGCCGACAGTTGTGAGAGTCGAGAGGCCTCTCAGGCCGAACAGGGCGCACGCGCTGGGCTACAAGGCGAAACCTGGCTACGTGGTTGTCCGGGTGCGTGTCAGGAAGGGAGGGCTCAACAGGCCTCGACCGCGGAGCGGTAGGAGGCCCAAGAGGATGGGTGTAGCGGGCTACAGCCCGCACAAGAGCGCTCAGTGGATAGCGGAGGAGAGGGCGGCGCGCAAGTTCCCCAACCTCGTGGTGCTGGGCTCCTACTGGGTGGGCGAGGACGGCGTGTACAAATGGTACGAGGTGATAATGGCTGACCCCAATCACCCTGCGGTGAGGAAAGACCTCGAGAGAAGGTGGATATCTGGGTACAGGGTCAAAAAGCTCAGGAAGCTCTCCCGAGAGGAGGCCCTCAAAATACTATCCAGGCTGAACCTAGAGAGGCAGGAGAGCGGTGGAGGGGAGGCGCAAAACCCTGTGGAGCAGTAGTGCGGCTACGAGAGCCGAGCTTTCTTGCTCCGCCCACGCTACCGAGGATGAGGGGAAAGTCTTAGCAGCGCTGCTCAATGTTGTGCCTGAGAACCTACGAGAGCAGTATGCGCAAGCTGTTGAGACGACAAGAACCATGGGGTACCATGGGAACCCTATCACGATATACCGCCTAGTGGTGGAAGGACCTGACGCAAACAAGATCTTCGAGCACATCGCCTCATCTTTAAGCGAAGAGGATAGAGAGTACGTAGATTCCACGCTAGGTGACCGCCTCGAGGGGCGCAGGCTCTACATCAGAGTTAGCAAGCAGTGGGCATACTTAGGAAGGCTGAAGGTTTACGAGGGTGACGACGTTATAAAAATAATTTTTACTCTTAGACGTAGCCGGGCTGCCCGAACTCCCGCAGGCGGACATGGGGATGCCCAAGCGATGCAGGTATGACGCATTTACCAGGGGTTTCACGGTAGAAGAGCTACTGGGTAACCGCGAGAAGATCGTAGAAGAGCTTCTCGAGATAGCTACCGCGGCTAGGGAGAGCGGCTTCCAGGGCTTTCTCCCCACGTTGATACTGGAAGAGCAATCTGCGGAGCTTAAGAGAGCTGCCCACGCGCTGTGGGAGGCTTGCCGTAGTGTTCAGAGCCTTCGCGGGCTGAAGTGCCACCCAAGATGTCATGTGAGGGTTGATAGAGTGGATGAGGCTAAGCGCATAGTTCAAAGAGTCCGAGGAGTATGCACCGTGCTTTCTGTCGAGATTACTACCCGCGAGCTTTACGCCTTCGCCTGCAGGGACAGGCGCGTAGATATAGTCACTGCTGGCACGAGGGCGCTGCACCCCCCGCAGAAGGGAGTCATCAAGTACGCCCAGCTCAGAGGCAAGTTCTTCGAGCTGGTGGTGGGTTACCTCCTTGAGGGAGGAGGTAGCGATACAATAGCATCAAGGCTGGCCGGCTATAGGGAGTTAGCCAGCTTAGCCTTCCGCAAGGGGCTTCCCCTGATCCTGTCAGCAGGCCCCCAGAAGGCGTACAGCCCCTACAGCTACAGGGCTCTTCTCTCATTCGCGGAAGTCCTGCTAGGAGTTCCAGCCGACTACGTTGCCAGATCTATTGGGGATCTCTTGGAGACGCGTATTCAGGAAAATCTTGAGAAAATATCCGGAAAAAGGCCTGCTGAGGGGGTTTACGTTGAGGTATAAGAGGAGGTATGTGTTGCTTAAGTACGCAGGAGAGGGAGGGGTTTCCGCGGATGAGCTCCTCAACAGAGTGCGCTCACTAGTAACCAGCGTCTTCGGGTTAGTAGGCCTGGCGGACACGGACCCAGTCCTTGCTTATAGCTGGGAGGGAAGGGTATTTGTTTTAGCTGTCAAGAGGGAGGGTCTTGAGAAGCTCCTAGCCTCCGTGGTTTTTGACGAAAGCCGAAGCATCAGGATCTTGAGGGTGGTTGGCTCGCTTAGAAGGGCGAAAAAGCTCGTTGAATCGATGCAAAAGTAGTGACGAGTCTTTACTTTCTCACAGCTGCGACGTGCTAATATGCGGCACTAGCAGGTAGCATAGAGATCCTCTTGTCGGGAGCCTCGTGCCCTAAGTGCGGCTACTCCGGAATGCCAATATTCAGGGAGGACACGGGGGACTATGTGTGCCCCCAGTGCGGGTATGTGTTCCCAGAGCTACCCTTGGAGGACACTCCTCTGGTTGTGCGCGATAGGGAGAGAAACAGGCTGCACTATGAGGTTTACAGAGGAGGCTCAACTACTCCTAGATCCGTGGCTAGAGCGCACAGGAGGGGAGCTTACGAGCTGGAGAGAGTGTCGAGAGAGCGCCACTACGAGGCCATGGCTAGAAAGCTGCTGGCGAGCAACGGGGTGCCCCGCCACGTCGTGGAGGAGGTTATAGCCCTGCTGGAGAAGGTGCAGAGAGAGGACCTTCTGAGAGGCAGGAGCTCGAGAGTCGTGACGGCAGCTCTTCTAATGCATGTCTCGAAAAGTCGGGGTGTTCAGCTGCAGCCAGAGATCTTCGAGAAGGTCGCCGGAGCCTCCTTGAAAAGGGTCAATAGATGCTACCGAATGCTTTTAAACAGCGGAGTGATAGCTTCCTCCCAGGCTTTAAAGCCCAGAAAACCCAGCCAGATAGTCGCCAGCATCGCGGGCAAGCAAGGGATCAGGGAGATATTCCTCCAGCAGAATATACCCCTCTCACTGGTGGCGCAGTTTGCAGACAAAGCTTACTCTAAGCTGCAGGGGCGGAAGCCCGCCGGCGTAGCAGCAGCGGTGGTGTATCTAATCCTCAGGATGACCAACGCTAGGAAGGCTCAGGCAGAAATAGCTCGTGCCGCAGGAGTATCACCGCTTACACTGCGCCGCGCTTTAAGGCACCTGGTGGAGAAACTCGACATAGAGGTAGGCATCTGAGCGAGTACGTGGACGTAGACCCCCTCCCGGAGGGAGGTCTGTGAAGGCTAATGCCGTGCTTGCACGAGCTGTTGAAAGCTCACTTGCGAGCTTTCAAGCTGATGTTCTCCCGGGCGCGAAGTTTATATCGAGTCAGAAAGGCAGATGTGATGCTAGCATAAGAAGGACTTTCAAGGCGGAGAGCCCATGGCAGCTCTGGTGGATGATGTAAGCGAGTTGCGGGCTCAGCTCAATGAGCTTAAAAGCAAGCTACAGGAGATAAGCCAGAAGATACTCGAACTGCGTAGTAGCAGAGATTCAGCCAATGGAGAGGTTAAGCGCTTAAGTGCGGAGCTCAGAGCATTAAAAGAGCAGTACCTGCAGGTTAAGCAAGAGTACTCCGAGAAAGCTAACAAGAAGAAGGAGCTTTACGAAGCTCTTACGAAGAAAAAAGAGGAAAAGGCTCGCATCCTCGAGGAGCTTCGCGCTGCAAGGGAAATGCTGCGCCGCGCTATTAACGAGTACAGAGCTCTCCAGAACTTTCTCGGAGTAAAGAAGTATGACGAGGAGGAAATTCGCGCTAAATTGGAGCAACTCGAGTGGCAGTACCAGACGATGACCTTGCCTCCTGAGGTTGAGAAGGTTGTCGTCAATAAGATTAGGAGCTTGGAATCCATTTATGTTAATTTAAGGCATTTAAACGAGCTCAAGCTCAAAATAAATGAGCTTAGAGAGAGGATTGCTGTCTTACGAAACGCTCTTAGCAAGATTAATGAGGAGTTGAAGAATCTTCTCGCGGAATACCTCAAAGTCAAAGAGGAGGTAGCGGCTGTCCGCGCTAGGAGAGATGAGCTGCGCCAGAAGATGAAGGAGCTTTACGAGCAACGTGAGAAGACACGGGAGGTGGCTAACAACTACCATCAGCAGCTTGTGACATTGCTGGCAGAAGAGCGCAGGCTCAGGGAGGAGCTTGAGAGGGTTGCGATACTGCTCAAGGCCAAGGAGCTCTCCAGGCATATTGAGGAGAGGAGGAAGCTGCTCTACGGGAAGGCTATGGAGGCCCTAGCAAAGTACCAGAGAGGGGAGCCCATAACTCTCGAGGAGTTCAAGATACTAATGGAGTTCAACCTCATCCAGCCTGGTGGCTCCTCGGCTCAGAGATAGCCAAGGAGCGAAAGAAGGCAACTTTATTATACTGCTTGGCATGTGCCCGGCAACGTAGGAAGGGGTGGGTGTAGTGTCGCGCAAGTACTTACAGCCATTGCTCCGGCTCCTGGACCTCACAGGTGACGACAGAATCGTCATCTCCGTCATTCTCCTGATAGCTTTTGCGGTATCCCTGCTGGCTCGCCTTACACCTATGCACTGGGGTGTGTACCTCAACGAGTTCGATCCATACTACGAGTACTACTTAGCTGAGAAGGTTCTCGAGAACGGTCAGGGAGATGTGTTTGCAGGTATAGCCTGGTGGTACCACTGGTGGTTCGAGAACCCGAAGCCGCGCGACACCTTGTTCTGGGCTCCCAATGGTAGGGATCTGAGGGGGTCCAGCCAGCCGGGGGCAGCTTTCTTCACCGTCATAGCTTACGCTATACTAAAAGCCCTCGGCCTGGACGTCGACTTGTACTACGTGCATGCGATCTCCGTGCCTGTGGGAGCGTCCCTCGCCGTCTTCACGGCCTACCTGCTTGGGCGCGAGCTGAAAGACTCTAGAGTCGGGGTGCTGTCTGCCGTCATGCTAGCGCTCAGCTGGGCCTATGCTTACCGAACGAACTTTGGGGCCAAGCACGAGGGCTTCGCAATACCCTTCATGCTGCTGGCTTTCTACCTCTTCCTCAGCGCCTACAACAAAGGGTCGTTGCTGCGAGCCGCTCTCGCCGGCGTGTCCATGGGAGGGGTTGTTCTATCCTGGGGTGCGTACCTATACCCATGGAACTTGCTCGCTCTAGTCGCGCTCGTCTGGCTTCTAACGCACTGGGACGACGAGAGGATGGCTAAGGTGTTTCTACTGGAGAACATTATTGCAACATTCTTCGTGGCAACCACTCCTCGCTTCGGCCCTAAGGCAGCTTTCCTCTCGCTCACAGGGGCGCTTCCCCTTGCAGCAAGCGCGGTGGCAGTTCTCGTACTGCTAGGTATTCGCAGAAAGGCGCTGCCGCGGCTCAGCAGTAGAAGCATTCTACTAGCGATAGCGGTGTTAATCACAGCTGTAATAGCGGTGGGCAGTATTACCGGTGTTTTAGCCGGCGTTGCCGGCAGGATTCTGGCGGTACTAGTCCCAGTGATCCGAGAGCCCGGAGTGACCACGGTAGCAGAGCACGCGGTGCCCACGTGGAACCAAATCTTCGAGGACTTCCAGACAGCACTGCTCTTCGGAGCTCTGGGCGCGTACATAGCGCTTATGAGGGCTAAGGAGAGGGTGAACGATCTCTTCGCGGCCCTGTACTTCGCCGCCTCTCTCTACTTCTCCTCCTCGATCGTCCGCCTCCTACTCCTCTTATCGCCTGCCGTAGCGGCGGTCGGCTCCCTAGGGTTAGTGGAGCTATTGGACAGGGCGGGAGAGCTTGTTGAGGTCAGGGAGGTTAGAAAGCGCAGAGAGACCTCGCCGGGCTGGTTCCTCGCGGTCGCGCTAGTCACCCTGCTGATATTCTCCCCCTCGATCCTGAACTCGAAGATACCCCTTTACTCGCACCAGCCGCCACTCATACTCTCCTCCTCAGTACCTGTTGTTAGGTACAACTACGAGTACATGGATTGGCTATCCGCTCTCGAATGGATAAAACTCAATGTTCCCCGCGATGCCACCATTGCCACTTGGTGGGACTACGGGTACTGGATTAGCGTAAATACGGGTAGAAAGACGACGTGTGACAATGCTACAATAGATACCAAGCAGATACAAAAGATAGCAACAGCCTTCATGTCCGATGAGGACACAGCCCTAAGAATATTTAAAGAGCTCAATGTCACCTACGTCGTCGTATTTGAGCCGCTCCAAAGCGTCCAGTTGTTCCAGGGAGTAAACGTCTACTTCTCGATGATACATCCAGCTCTAGGTGGCGACATGGCGAAAAGCCCACAGATGCTCAAATGGATAGGTTTGGATGCGTCAGATTACATCTATGGTTATAGAAACGGAACCTATGCAAGCCTTACCGATCAATATGGTAATACCATATACCTGCTCTTACCCGCAAACACCCCCAAAGCGCTTAACGCTACGTTATACAGGATGATCTTCACGCGAAACTACAAGCAGCAGCTCTTCATCTTCGACAGCTTTGTTGCACAGCAGCTGCAGGGGTATAAGGGTCCTGTGCTGAACATACCCCCGCTGAAGAACTTCGAGCTCGTATACGTCTCAGAGCCCAACGGCTGGGTCAAAATATTCAAGGTGAAAGGCTAACCTAGCAGCGATCATTCTTTCCTTGTGATTGGTGCTTTTAATCAGGGCGGATCCTCTTTCCGCGAGTGAGGGGAGAAAGCCCGGTGTGGATGAGACCCCAGGCTAGCTTGCCTGCGACCTCTCGCTGTAGAGCTTCATCCGCCTCCTGTAGGGGCCGTAGGGGTCTTCGGGTGAGAATTTAGCCGGGTGGGGGGATTTGACTGGGCCGCCGCAGTAGGGGCAGCTGTCTTCCCTGAGCGTGTACCGACCACACAGGGTGCACCTTCTCAGAAGCCCCCTTCTGCCCATGCCTTCTCACTTCTTCAGGACTTCAACTGAGGCAGTGCAACCAGCTGCTTTAGCTTCACTCAGTATCGTGCTAACTACACCTTCAAAGATTTTCTCGCAAACCTTAGGGTCTAGCGCCTCTACGTCGAGCCTGTACCTCGGCGCTCCGATTGTGTAGATTTCCACGGACACAGTGTCAGGTATCTGCAGGCTCTGCTCCCAAGATGTAAGAACTTTTTTCAGAGCAGGCAACCCCCCCTCTACGCACCTCAATGTGATCACGCCACTCTTCCGGATTTTCTTCAGCTTTATGCTCTGTTTCGCGACTTCCAGGACTGCGGGGATCCACTCGTCGGGCACACCAGCCACCCTTAAGGCGTCAGCCCCCTTTGTGGCAGCCTCCTCTAACCCCTTCAGCATCTCACCGTAATAGTCTTCGAGCTTCCAGCCCACCTCCTCGTAGGCTTCGTCGAGGGTCTTTCCCAGCATCTTGGCTGCGCTCTCGAGAATCTTCTCAGCCCTAAGCGCCCTCTTCCACTCGAGCTGCTTTGCTCTCCGCTCGCTGTCCGAAACCCTTCTGAGCGATACATCAACTATGCCCCTTCTGGGGTCCGACCGTATCACTTTGAACACTGCCTTCTGACCCACCTTTAGGACCTCCCTAATGCTCTTGAACCACGAGTGGCTGACCTCGCCTAGGGGGACGTACGCCCTAAGCCCTCTATACTCGTCTAAGGTCACGAATGCGCCGTGATCGTGTATCTCGGTAACTGTACCCACAACGAGCTCATTAAGCTGGGGGAAGGCGGCTCTTTTCCTTACCACGCCCCAAACACCGCTACCCTCGCGCCTCTCCGCTTTAAAAAGTTGTATGCAGTACTACAGCTTTTGGCGCGAAGGATAGCTTGTCCACTTCGGCTATCTCAGGACCTCTAGCACCTCTGCTAGGATGACTGCTTTCCCCCCGCTCGGCTGGACTAGGGTCTTCCCGCACTTCAGGCACTTGACCTCAATAGAGGCGTGGCTGAAGGTTACTTGCTCGTTGCCACAGTCGGGGCACCTCACCTTGATGAACACGCTCTTGGGCCTTGGTATGAGAACCCGCCCGTGGCGCGGCATAGCGCTACTTCACCTTCTCAACTATCTCGAGCTTCTTGAGGCGTATACCCTCTCTGTGGTACGTGTAACCGCACACCTTGCACTTCAGCTTCAGCGTTTGCTTCTTAGTGACCTTCGCGGTTCTCTTCTGCTCTGGCTTGCGCTTAGAGCCGTATCCCTTCAACTTTCTTAGGTACCTTCTCTGCCCCTCAGCCAGCGTACGTCTCTTACCCGCCTTATACAGTGTCACCTCGTGCTCGGTATGAGTCCTGCACCGGGGGCAGTACGTCCTGATGACGCTGGGCACGCGCATGACTGCAGCACCGTCTCCCGGGATGTATAGCAGAAGCTATAAGCGTTATGCTCCACACACGGGATCTCTCCTGAAAAACCTTTTATAAGCGGGGGTGCGAAGCCCTAGGAAAAGGTGCACCTCGATGGAGTTCTGCCCCAAGTGCGGAGCCGTACTGCTGCCGGCAATGGTCCAGGGCAGGAGGGTCCTTAAGTGCAGAGTCTGCGGCTACGTGAAAGAGAATTCCTCGGGGAACCCCGGGTACAGGGTCACTGAGAGCATTGAGCGCAAACCCCTCGACAAGATCTCCATTGTTGACGTAGATGTTTCCACACTGCCCATAGTGCCCTTCGTTTGCGAGAATTGCGGCAATGACAGAGCCTATGTTTACGAGGTTCAAACGCGGGCAGGCGACGAGCCTGCGACACGATTCTACATATGCACCAAGTGCAGGAAGGTCTACCGGGAGTACGCGTGAGGCGCCAGCTGTACTGCTGCGGGACCGGCTTCAGCGAAGGGGGTCAAGGGTCTTGCGCGCGCAAAAACTGACGCAGCGAGTCGAGGCTCCCAGCTTCGCACAGGCTCCGCACTAGCCCTCGAGCCTAGGAAGAGGGAGGATTAGTTCAGATGACCCCCGCTGAAGGCGGGGTAAAAAGGCGGCGTAGTTAGGCACCGCGCGGTGCACGCTTAAACACACGCTAACCTTATTAGCGCAACTGAAGCCTTGAGGCTGGTGAGCCGAGGTGGTGAGGCTGGTTTTCCCGGAGGCGCGGGAGTGGAGGTACATAATCGAGGGCCTGGCAGCGATAGTTGAGGAGGCTAGCTTTGTCGCCACGCCCGAGGGCTTGAAGCTGCGTGCTCTCGACCCTGGGCGCGTCGCGATGGTGGACTTGTTCATGCCGCCGACGGTCTTCGAGGAGTACAAGGTTGAGGCTGAGGCTAAGATCGGAGTCAGCTTCGACGACCTCGTGGACGTTATGAAGAGGGCCAAGTCGGGGGACAAGCTGGTGATGGAGGTCTCTGGTAACAGGCTCACGGTGACGCTCGCGGGCAAGGCTGAGAGGAGGTTCCGCCTTCCGCTGCTCGACATAGCGGGGCAGGAGCTGCCCACTCCCAGGCTGAACTTCACCGTTGCTGCTAAGATGCTGAGCGATACCTTCCGCGATGCCCTCAAGGACGCTGAGCTCGTCGCGGAGTCCGTGCGGCTCAAGGCTGAGGACGAGAACCTCCTGATGATCGCGAGGAGCGATAAGGGGGAGGTGGAGACCCGCTTCTCCCTGAGCGAGGGCAGCCTGATGGAGATAGACGTGAAGGAGCCCGCCGAGGCCATCTACGGCATAGACTTCCTCGACAAGATCGTGTCCAAGGCGTACCGCGTGAGCGACATCGTCTCGCTCAGGTTCGCCACAAACATGCCCCTGGAGCTGACCTTCGACGTCGCCGGCGGAGGCACGCTGAAATACCTCCTAGCCCCGCGAGTAGAATGAGCGCCACGCAGCTCAGAGTAGTCCTAACTCCCGAGGACTTTTCCCGGTACCCCTTCGTACCCGAGGCTTTGAGCAGCCTAAGGGAGCTCGAGCTGACCCTGGAGGACATAGCCTCCACGCCCCTTGGCAACCTAATACTCGAAAAGGCTAGGGAGCGCCTGCTCAAGGCTGTGGAGGGCGAGAAGCTTCCCTCGCCCGAAGAGGATTACATGCTCGAAGTCGCTGTCTTCTACACAACACTGCTCATACTGGCGGGGGTTGGCGATGACCGTTTGACGGAGAAGTTCTCCACGCTGTACGCGAAGGCTGTGTACGAATTCCTGTTGAAAGACCTGGAGAAAGGTTCTCGCGACAAGCTCCTGTACCTTGCGGTAAAGGTTCTCGGGTGGGATGTGCGCCCTGTAGATCCGAATGTGCTTATTCACTTCAAGTACTTTGTGTCTGCCCAGCCTGAGTTCACTGGTGAGTGGAAGCTCACAAACAGGGTCCTGGAGAAGGGTTATGTCAGGGTTAGCTGGCGCGAGCTGGCAAGGCTGCTAGAGACCGGTGTGAAGAAATACGTGATCAGCCTTGTACAAAGGGCCGAGGTCTCCGGAAACATACCAGAAGGTGTTTACAGGGTTGTGGAGGAGGTCTCCAGGGCCTGGTCGGCAAGACAGCAGGATATCAGGAGCGTCGCCAGGGATATATCATCAAGGAGAGGCGAGGAGGCGCTTCCTCCTTGCATTAGGGAGCTACTACACCAGCAGCTATCCGGGAAGAACTTGCCCCACAGCGCTAGGTTCGCTCTGGCGAGCTTTCTCCTCAACATAGGCTTTTCTGTCGAGGAAACTCTCGAGGTCTTCAGGCACTCCCCAGACTTCAGAGAGGACATCGCAAGGTACCAAGTGGAGCATATCGCGGGACTCCGAGGATCCAGGGTGAAGTACCTTCCCTACAAGTGCGACAATATGCGCTCCTACGGGCTCTGCAGATGGTCCTGTGAAGGGGTGAAGCACCCTCTCCAGTACTTCTACCGGGCACTACGCGGTCGCCGGGTCAAGGTCAAGGAGCTTTGGTGAGGCCCTTGTCGAGCCTCGCCCTCAACCTCTTCAAGAGCTACTACAGGAGGACCTACGTACCCCCGCCCTCGCACCTAGAGAAGAGGGAGTACGGCTTCCAGCTCTTCGGTGTTCAAGGCATGCTGAGACACATCTCCTTCGGCAACGGGAACGAGCTCAATGAGTTTCTCAGGTCGCGTGTGCCCCAGCATGCCTACTACTCGACGGCTCTCTATGAGAGCCCTTCGGCCCCCGAGATGAGCGGGAAGGGGTGGCTGGGGGCTGAGCTCGTATTCGACATCGATATAGACCATGTGGACACTCCGTGCAAGGAGCTTCACGACACGTGGAAGTGCAAGAACTGCGGCGCAGAGGGGCGGGGGCAGCCACGCGCCTGCCCTGTCTGCGGCAGCGAGAACCTGGAGAGGAAGAGCTGGGTTTGTGACATTTGCATAAACTCAGCCCGCGACGAGGCTCTGAAGCTCCTGGATCTCCTTGAGAACGACTTTGGAGTGTCAAGGAACGAGGTGGCCATCACGTTCTCGGGGCACCGAGGTTTCCACATCCACGTCCAGCGCGAGGACTTCATGAGCCTAGATCAGGACGCTAGGCGGGAGATCAGTGATTACGTGCGCGGCTTGGGCTTGGAGCCTGAGCTCATGCTCAGGAGGTCCAAAGGGGGGCTCTACGCTTTCCGGTACGACGCGGAGACGCCGGGCTGGCCCGGCCGCATAGCCAGGTACGCTGCGCTCTTGCTATCTGAGAGAATCGCGGGTAGCGGACTTCCAGAGCTGCCCAAGGCTGAGTGGGAGGACCTGATAAAGACGGCTGTGAACGAGCTGAGCGCGAAGATAGACGAGAAGGTTACAATAGATGTCCACAGGCTGATACGGCTACCGGGGACGCTCCACGGGAAAACGGGGCTCAAAGTCCTCGAGCTGACAGCTTCCGAGCTAGAGGCGCTCACCGCGGAGGACATCCTGAAGAAGGCTATAGTTTTCGGCGACGAGGAGGTAAGGGTTAGGATGAGGAAACTCCCTTCAAGAGTCCTGCTTTACACAATTGAGAGCGACAGCGACGTAGTCAACGTGCCACTCCACCTGGCCCTGTACCTTCACCTTAACGGCGGTGCGGAGGTTCTCCGCTAGCACTTCCCTCGCAGGGCGGTAACGTTTTTGTAGCCTTTAGCGAGGTTTTCGCGCAGCATGTGGTCGATACTCTACTACCTCAGAAACGACCCGGAAAAGCTGCGCTGGAACCTCAAAGCCAGGTTCATGGACCCAGCGCTTGTCGACGAGGCCTTAAGGCTGGACGCTGAGTGGAGGAGGAAAAAGAAGGAGTATGAGGAGGCTAGGCACAGGCTCAACGTAGTCTCGTCAGCCTTAAGGACCGCGGACCCCAGCGAGAAAGGCAAGCTCCTGGAGGAGGCCAGGGCTCTCAGCAAGCAGGTAGAGCAGTTACAGCGCGAGCTCGCGGAGCTTGAGAGGGATCGGGAAAAGATCCTGAGGAGGATACCTAACGTGATCCATGAGAGTGTTCCCATAGGTCCCGACGACTCCTACAATGTCCCCGTCAGGTGCTGGGGGAGGGCACGGGTGCCGAGAGATTACCTGGAGGCCTTCCTTAGCGAGACGGAGCGGAAAGGCTTGAAGATGGACTACGAGGTTATCGATTGGAAACCTATACCACATGCAGACTTCCTAGAGGCCAAGGGGCTGACTAATGTGAGTAAGGCCGGCGAGGTTGCGGGAGCGCGCTTCTACTACATGTTCGACGACCTGGTTTGGCTCGAGCTGGCACTGATAGCTTACTCACTCGAGTTCCTGGCGAAGAAGGGCTTTAGGATACTAGTACCTCCCTTAATGCTCAAGGAGGAGGTCCTCGCAGGGGTTATCAGCTTCGAGGACTTCAGGGACATGATATACAAGATAGAAGGCGAGGACCTCTACCTCATAGGCACGGCTGAGCACCCCATAGCCGCGCTCCACGCAAACGAGGTTATACCAGAGCGCGATCTGCCTCTACTCTACGCCGGAGTGAGCCAGAGCTTCAGGAAGGAGGCGGGAGCGCACGGGAAGGACACGAAGGGTATTTTCAGGGTTCATCACTTCAGCAAGGTTGAGCAGTTCGTTTTCTCGCACCCCGATGAGTCCTGGGAGTGGCACGAGAGGCTTATCAGGAATGCTGAGGAGCTCTGGCAGGGTCTCGGGATACCTTACAGGGTGGTCAACATAGCATCGGGGGATCTGGGGGTTGTGGCGGCAAAGAAGTATGACCTCGAGGCATGGATGCCGGCTCAGGGAAAGTTCAGGGAGATGGTCTCATGCAGCAACTGCACTGACTGGCAGAGCTATAGGCTGAATATACGCTACGCAGAAACACCTGGTGCGCCCAGCAAGGGCTTCGTCCACACTCTCAACAGTACGGCTATTGCCGTGCAGAGAACTATAACTGCAATAGTCGAGAACTACCAGACGGAAGACGGCCATGTGGTGCTCCCCAAAGTGCTGAGAAAGTACATTGAGCCCGTGGAGCCCTCGCTAAAAGTCTTCGTCCTGGACTAGCCGGGGCGTCCCTGTAGCTCACGCGCGTGCACATAAAAAGTAAATAACCCCGACTGCTACCTCCGAGCGAGCACGCATGTCCACACGTCCGGAAGAAGCTGGCAACGTGAAGGTGGGCTCCTTCATAGTCATCGACGGGGAACCGTGCCGCGTCGTCGAGGTTGAGAAGAGCAAAACGGGTAAGCACGGCTCCGCGAAGGCCCGGATTGTCGGCATTGGAATATTCGACGGCGTTAAGCGCAGCATCGTAGTCCCGACAGACGCGAAGGTAGAAGTGCCTGTTGTGAAGAAGTTCAACGCCCAAGTAGTAGCGGTCACAGGTGACTACGTGCAGCTAATGAGCCTAGAGGACTACAACACCTTCGAGGTGCCTATGCCCCAGGAGGAGGAGATAAGGAGCAAGCTCGGCGAAGGCGTGGAAGTAGAAGTCTGGGAGATCATGGGAAGGCATAAAATACAAAGGGTGCGGGGGTAGTAGTGCTACTTGAATGAGGAGCCAGGCAGGCGGTGAGCGCTAAGAAGCGGATGTGCGCGATGGCCGGGATCTTGAGTGCCGACGCTACTGCGAGCTGCGCGGGGTGCCCCCGCGTTTTCCCGAAAAGCCCTTACCTGCTGGCTGCGTGCACCCGCGCACGGGGGCAGAAACAAGGGAAAAACCTTTTTCTCAGAGCAGCGCCTCGTCCATATACCTTGCGCAGTTGCACTTGCGCTCCTCGGGAATCTTCGGGATAAGCTCCCTTAGGAGCGCCTTCACCTTCTCGGTGTTCTCAGCCATCACTCGAGCAACCTCGTGCGCTGTTACCGGTTTCTCCGCCCACACGTCGTAGTCGGTGACCATCGCAATATTTAGGAAGCACATGCGGGCTTCTCTAGCTAGGTTCACCTCGGGCACAAGCGTCATCCCGATAATGTCCGCACCGAACTGCCTCCAGAGCCTGGACTCAGCCCTCGTCGAGAACCTCGGCCCCTCTATGCAGACGTAGGTGCCCCTCTCGTGTATCTTTATGCCCAGCTGCCTAGCTGTGGACACGCAGAGACTGCTGAGCTCGGGGCAGAAGGGGTCGGCCATGGACACGTGCGCAACCTCCGGTCCGTCGTAGAATGTGTAGACGCGTCTCTTCGTCATGTCTATGAACTGGTCTGTGCAGACGAAATCGCCGGGCTTGTAGTCCTCTCTGAGGCTTCCGACCGCGGACACTGAGATCAACCTCTCCACGCCAAGCTCCTTCATCGCCCAGATGTTCGCCCTGTAGTTGATCATGTGTGGCGGTATCTCGTGCCTTCTGCCGTGCCTCGGCAAAAAGGCGACTTTAACCCCTCTGACCTCCCCCACGACTATGTGCGAGGAGGGGTTCCCGAAGGGGGTGTAGACCTTTACCTCCTTAGCGTTCTCCAGGAAGTCGGGGGAGTAGAGGCCGCTGCCTCCTATAATCCCGATGCGCACTTTCTCTTTCTCCGTCATACGTGTTTAGGAGGTGAGCGGGGTAAAAATCTACCGCGCTGCGCGCGCTACCGCGCTACAGTGCGATCTTCACGATGTTTTCACTGTGCGCGTCGATGCCGTAGCTTTCCCTCAAGAAGCTGGAGAACTCGTGCCTGAAGCCTGTGAAAGGTACCACGAGCAAGGCCTTGCTGTCAAGCACGTAGCGAACTAGCTGCGCGAAGTCGGCGTGGCTGGACAGCGGGAACCCCCTTCCAAGGGCCCAGCCAGTGCACACGATGGTCTCGCTGAAGCCCGCGTACCTCGCGCCGAGCCTGGATATCACTACTGCGCTTGAGGTAAGCGCGCCGCCTCCATACCACAGGACGTAGCGACCCAGAGGCTCGCCGAGGAGCTCGTAGAGCTCGTTGTACCTGGCTACGCTGCTCTCCACGAGGGGTACCAGATGCGTCGCCATGCTCACTAATGCTGTCAACTCCTGCGCCACACCTAGCTTCCTCCCCTTGGCAACCACGCTTCTTCCGCTCTCCACGGCTTGATTGATGCGGCTCACAATTGCTTTGTAGAGCTCCGCGCGCGGGGGGAATATGTACCTAGGGCTTCCGTAGGTTGCGTCGATGATCAACAAGTCACCTTTAACAACCTCCGCGGGTCTCAAGATGAGTCTCCTGTCCAGGTTGAAGTCACCCGTGTACACCACGAGGGCGTCTCCGAGGTCGAAAGAGAATTGGAGGCTGCCGATGATGTGCCCAGCCTCGTGTGCCGTGATGCGCAGGCCTGCCACCTCGACCTCCTGCCCTGGCTCCACGGTCAGCACGTTCTCGAGCCTATCC
>JAJHRT010000061.1 GCA_020833575.1 Thermofilum sp.
CTCTCGTAGCCGCAGCTCGGGCACTTCCTGAGACCGTGCTCCAGCAGCAGGACGATCTCCCCTATAACTGCTTTGGCCACTGGGATCCTCTGCTCACCCTCCTTCGTCGCCACGACGAGGGAAGCCTCACCCGTGCTCGGGTTAAGGACGAGGTCACGTACCTCGCCCACCCTTATCGCCAGGGCGTTGTACACAGGCTTACCGATAACGCTAGACGCGGTGATTTCCATGCAGAACGCCTCCACCCCTAAGGGGCAGGGCACGCAATAAAAACGTTGCAGGTGGGCCTACCCGTACTTGGTGTAAGCAGCCTCTGCGCTCTCACCCTCATGGATGATCGCCTGGAGCATCCTGACGACCGATGCTGGCTTCTCGTGCTGGAAGATATTCCGCCCTATCGCGGCGCCCGCGGCACCCGCTTTCACAGCCTTCTCTACGGTTACGAGGAGCTCCTTGAGCGGCTGCTTAGCACCGCCCAGCACGACGACTGGAACAGGCGTTCCCCGGACAACCTTCTCGAAACCCTCGGCGTACACGGTCTTCACGATGTCCGCGCCGAGCTCAGCGGCTATCCTGGCGCCGTACGCGACAACATCGCTAGTAACGGATTGGAAACCCGGGGGCTTGGGAACAACCTCCGCCATCACCGGGACTCCCAGGGCCTCAGCCTCCTCGGCTACTCGCGCGAGCTTCTCCCACAGCGCCTGCTCGTGGGCGCTACCCGGGTAAACCATCACGCTGACCGCGTCTGCCCCAGCGCGCACAGCCCTCTCAACGGTGGAGATCAAGCGGTCGTCGGTCTCGTCCGCGCTCCTCACGGCTCCTGTGCCGTCTATCCTCGCGACCACGAACACGTCCGAGAGGAGCTCCCAGTAGCGCTCCACCATCGAGGGGGTGAGCATCACCGCGTCGGGCCTCGCTGGGAGTATCGCCCGGAGCGTGGAGCCGAGATCCTCTATACCAGGCAGCGGGCCATGCCTCCTGCCGTGGTCCAGGGCGACGATGAGGGCCCTTCCATCTCTGAACAGGCGCCTGAGCCTGAGGCTCTTCCCGGAGCTCATGGCCGGTACTCCACTCTAACTCTCTCCCCCTCCCTGACCTTCTTCAGCCTCGCGAGGTCGCCCCTCACTCTGCCGATGACGTTAACTGGGCTGGCTGGCCTGATCTCCCCGGGCCTGCTCACGGGCGTGGGCCCGAAGAACACGCAGAGAGCATCTCCTGGAGGCCAGTAGGCGACCGCTCCCAGCTCCACGACCTCCTCGCCGACCTCCTGAGGAACCTTCACAGGAGTTCTGAAGTAGATCTCATCACCCCAGAGGTTCACCCTGCTCTCAAACGGTGCCGCCTTGATGATGGCCTCCGTAGTCCTGGGGTTCTTCCCGGTGAGCTCGACCTCCACCTCGCCTATACTATCAAAAATGAGAACCAGGGTCCCCATCGAGCCCACCCTGGCCTTCTACCAGCTTTCAGCCAGCTGGGAGAAAGCGGTGTAGAGCACACCCTTGGCGCTCATAACGGGCTCCAGCCAGTGCTGGCCCTCCTCGGGCTTCACCTCGAAGCCTATAGTGCCCCTGTAACCCAGCTCGAGGAGCACCCTTAGCAGCTCTTTGACCTCCTCCACGCCGTTCACCGCGCCAGGCCTGTAGAAGCCAGGATGCCAGTCCACCAGCCTGCCGTCGGGCAGGCGCTTCGCGCAGCCTATGTGGACGTGGACGAGGTAGTCCTTGGCGGCCTTCAGCACCGAAGGAGACTCGTTGAGCAGAGGCCCGTGGCTGAGGTCCCAGAGCAGGCCGAAGTTGCCGTATTCCTCGCGCACCTGCTCCGCGACCTTGACCGCCTCCGCTATGGGCCCGATGAGCTGCTTGCGGTCCCAGTCGCGGTCGAAGGTCTCGAGAATCACCGTCACGCCGAGCTTCTGCGCTGCTGCGCTCACCTCCTTCAAGCTCTTCACGAGGGCGTCCATAGCCGCTCCTCTGTCAGCGGGACCCGGGTCGGGTCCGCTGCAGAAGGCCACCTTGGTTACCCCCCTCTCCCTCGCCTTCCTCACCTCCTCGAGTATGGTCGCCACAGACTTCCTCCTCACATCCTCGTTGAGCGCGCTCGGGTTCACACCGCGTGTAAGCACGTAGGGCTGGAGGCCCAGGGCTATCTCGACCCCCCTCTGGTCGGCGATGGACTTCGCGATGCTCCACGCCTCCTCCGGAAGGGGCTGCACCTCAATTATGTCAAAGTAGGAGTCGGAGGTTAGCGCGCGGAAAGTCTCCCTCACAGCCTCAGGGTCGCCCTGGAGAACGCGGGGGTTCGCCATGAAGCCGACAATGCTCACCCTCCAGGGTAGCTTGACCGCCGCCTCAACACCCTTAACCCTAGCCTGGACAGTAAGCATAACGTTGTCGGAAAAAGCGTGCACAAAAACCTATTATGCATTGTGTAATCACGCCCCCTGTGTTCCAACCACTCGCGCAGGTCTACCTGCTTCTCGGCGCTGGAGCGGCCTACGGAGCTCTGAGAAAGCCGGGTGAGGACGAGGTCGCCTTCACAGAGAAACTGCTCCTGGATGTCTTGCTCCCAGCTGTGATACTCAGCTCCATACGCGCGAGGCTCCTCGAGACAGGCGACCTGAGAGCCTTCGCGCTCACACTCCTCGGCGCGGCCACGTCCATCCTGGTGCTCTCGGCAGCCGCGGCTGCGAGGTTCACCCGAGAGGAGGCGCTCACAGCAATGTACGCTAACACGGGCTACATCCCGCTGGGTATAGCGCAGGCACTCTGGGGGGAGGCGGGCGTCTCCGCCGTGGGTTTCTACGTGGCGGGCAACAACCTCACAGCCAACTTGCTCGCGCCAGTGGTGCTGGGCGGGCGCGGCTTGAGAGAGGGGCTGAGAAGGGCAGCGCTCTTCCCGCCGCTCTACGGCCTCCTGACCGGGGCTGCTCTAGGGCTAGCCAGGCTGCCGCTCCCCACGTGGGCGGAAGGCTTCCTCCACTCGCTCGCCTCTGCAGCAGCACCCCTGGCGATGATTGTGGTCGGCATCGAGTTCAGCCGCACCTGGGGGAAGCTCGATCCCAGAGACTTGAAGCCCTACGCCCTGAGGCTTCTAGTGGCCGTGCCCCTCGCAGCCCTCCTGGTCGTCCCGGGTGCGCTTAAGGGCGTGGATGCCAGGGTGGCGCTCCTGGAGAGCGTAATGCCCAGTGCGGCGAGCTGCGTCCCTGTCGCCAGGAGGCTCTCCCTGGACACTGCGAAGGTCTCGAGAGTGGTTTTCGTGACCACCCTCGTGTCCACAACCATCTCTGCACCTCTGATGCTTGCTCTGCTCGGCCAGTGAGGTAGATCACTGCAGTACGCGCTCCTCCGCGAGGACGCCCACCCTGACCGGCTCGCCGGGCTTGGCAAATCCTCTCAGAAACACTTCGCAGTTGGTAGCCTCGCCGTACGTGCCCCTGGCATCGAGCGCGATCAGGCCCACGGTGTTCCGCCTGCCGAAGAACTCCGTCATGCCCGAGACCACCTGCTCCAGAGCCTCTCCCAGGGGCTTCCCCCTCCTCACCAGCTCGGCCACGCGGAAGGCGGCCAGGTAGCGCGCTATCAGCTCGCCCACGCCAGTGGCGGAGACTGCCACCACCCCATTCTCCGCGTAGACCCCCGCGCCTGGTAAGGGCGTGTCGCCCACGCGGCCTGGCAGCTTGAGCGAGATACCACCGGTGCTCGTCGCCGCGGCGAGGTTGCCGTCGCTGTCCAGCGCTACGGCACCGACGGTGTCTCCTGGGTGCATGGACAGCAGCAGCTCCCGGTTCTTGCTCCAGAGGTCATGCTCACCCCTCTTCACCGCCTCCAGGAGCTCCTCGTACAGCTTCCTCGCGCGCTCGGTAGGACCTGGGTGGGGCTCCATGCCCAGCCGCTTCGCCAGCTCGTCAGCCCCCGGACCGACCAGGAGTATGTGGTCGGTGAGCTCCATGACCTTCCGGGCCAGCGTCACCGCGTTCCAAGTGTACCGCTGTGCGGCGACAGCCCCAAAGGAAAGGTCCCTGCCGAACATAACCCCTGCGTCGAGCTCTACCTGTCCGTACGCGTTCAAAGCCGCACCCTTCCCAGCGTTGAAGACGCCGGAGGACTCGAGCACCTTCACGGCTGCCTCAACCGCGTCGAGAGCTGACCCCGTGGTGAGCGCGCTCATGCCTGCGTGCAGCGCGTCCCTCAGGCCCTCCTCCAGCTCCCGCCTGCTCTCCAAGAGGTACTTCCTCAGCCTGCCCGCTCCCCCGTGCACCGCGAGGAGACCTCGCATGGCAGAGCTACTCAGCAGGGGCAAGAAATATAAGCTGCTATGCGGAAAGCTGCTGCAGGCGGGGTGCATGCTACCTGTCAGCAGCTCTCAGCCCATTGTACCGCTGCAGTTCCAGATAGGGCCCACGGAGATACTGCTGCTCATAATCATCGCCCTGATACTCTTCGGTCCGAAGAAGCTACCGGAGCTCGCCAAAGCCGCCGGCGAGGCAGTGAGGATCTTCCGGGAGGAGAGCCAGAAGATAACCTCGATGGAGGAGAGCAAGCCCTCTTCCTCCCCATCGATCTCCGACGAGGATCTGAAGAAGCTGGCCGAGAAGCTGGGCGTCTCCACGGAGGGGAAGAGCAGGGAGCAGCTCGTCGAGGAAGTGATCAAGAAGGCTAAGGAGCAAGGGCTCATATAGTCTCGCTAGCCGCGCGTTTCTAAGTGTTAGTCCTATTTCTAGGCTGGACTCTTGGACAGCGGGGCGTATGGAGAGAGCGCTGCTGGAGCAGAGGAGCAGAAGGGAGCTGCTCGACTACATTGTGAGCTCTGGGAGCAGGGCGAGGGAGAAGATTGCCGAGGCTGAGCGGCTGCTGAGCCTCGTGAAGAGCAAGGTGGAGGGCAACCCCAGGCTCAAGGAGCTGCTGGGCAGAGCCACGGAGTCGCTCTGGATCCCCGACCCGCCGCTGCCCGGTAGTGCCGAGGAGGTGGGGAGGAAGCTTGAGGAGTACGAGAAGCACCTCGACGCGCTCCTAGGGAAGCTGAAGGCTCTGTCGCTGGCTGTCGAGGTCCTCGAGAGAGTTCTGCCGGAGGTCGACAGGCTGAGGGGCGAGCTGGAGCACTGGGCGCAGGTGATGAAGGATGTGAGCCCGCCGCTGCACTCGGAGCTCTCGAGGTTCCTAGCTAGGCTCAGCAGGGTTCTCCAGGGGCTGCCGAGCCTCGAGGTCGAGAAGGGCGCCGAGGTGCTAAGGGATCTCCTTGAGAAAGGGGAGCAGCTCGAGGCCAGAGCCAGGGCTGAGTACAACAAGACGGTGGGACTCCTCCTGAGCGAGGTCTCCTCGGTCAGGGAGCTACTGGGCAAGGCGCTGAGCGTGTCCTACCCCCACGACAGGTTCGAGCTGGAGGAGGGGGTGAAGAGGCTGTCCGAGATCGAGAAGCAGCTCCAGGAGCTTAAGAAGGCTCCCGCCCCCTTTAGCCCGCCCCGGGTTCACGCGGAGCTCGCCAGGATCCGAGCGCTAGCCTCCCAGAGGCTGTCTGAGGCCGTCAAGCCGAGCGAGGCAGCGGTGATGGAGGCGTACTCAAGGCTCGCCGCAGGCAGCGAGCACAGGCTCTACCTCCTCCACGAGCTCGTGGAGAGCATTAGCAGGAGGAGCGGGACCCCCCTCGAGGAGACCCTGACGACGCTCTACGAGCTCTCGAGGAAGGGCTTGATAAAGCCGCTGGTAAAGGTATCGTGAGAAAGGCTTGCAAGTAGCCGGTGTAGATGAGGCGGGCAGGGGGCCGCTCCTCGGCCCCATGGTCATCGCGATAGCGTCCATTAGCCGGGAGAAAGAGGAGCTACTCGTGAGAATGGGCGTGAGGGACTCGAAAGCCCTCACACCCTCGAGACGCAGAGCCCTCCGAGCGCTGCTGGAGAGAGTGCTGGAC
>JAJHRT010000010.1 GCA_020833575.1 Thermofilum sp.
GGCCGCCGGGATTTGAACCCGGGATTCGGCGGGCACCCTTTCCTAGGGCGCCCTCCACCTGGGCCCAAGCCAGGCCTTAGGGAAGACCGCTACTATCCTACCAGGCTGGACTACGGCCCCAAGAAGGGAGGTGCGCACCTGGGGAAAAATGCTTTACGCTGCTTGCGCTATACGAACTCTATGTTCGCATGCTTCTCCTTTAGGTCCTTCTCCTCTAGTCCCAGTATGTTCATTAGGGCGACTATCACACCATCAAAGAAGAGTAGTGCTGCGTCTTCGAAAAGCGTACCTAAGGGGGCTATTGGCTCGTAAATTCCTAGGACTTGCCTAGCGAAGTAATCAGTTTCCGCTGCGATCTTTGTACGCCCTGGGATCTTCACCACATGATCGCTCATCTTCGCCAGGGGGGAGTCCTCGAAGGAAGTTATCGCGACAACGGTTGCCTTGACGCTCTTCGCGGCAGAAGCTACCGAGATAACAACCTGCGTGCTCCCCGAGCCGGAAACCGCTATCAGGACATCGCCCTCACCTATTGAAGGTGTGATTGTTTCACCAACTACGTAGACATTGAAGCCTAGATGCATTAAACGCATCGCAAAAGCTTTCGCAACGAGGCCGCTTCTACCCGCTCCTACTACTAGTATTTTCCTCTTATTCGCGAGCGCTGCCGTCAGTATCTTCAAAAAGCGGTTCACGCTCTCGGGGTCTATC
The DNA here is from genome assembly GCA_020833575.1 of Thermofilum sp. Classification (GTDB taxonomy): domain Archaea; phylum Thermoproteota; class Thermoprotei; order Thermofilales; family Thermofilaceae; genus Thermofilum. Next base: position 712 of record JAJHRT010000010.1, read on the forward strand.
TCCTCGGCTATCTTCGTGATGTATTCCGCGAGGTTCACCATGCACTTCTTTACGTCTTCTGCCATCGCCACCGTTAACGTGAGAAGTCTATGTGGCTGAAACATTTTACGCTTATCTGGGTACAGCGCGTGGCGGGCCCGCCGGGACTTGAACCCGGGACCTGCGGCTTTCCTCGCAGCAAGCCTAGAAGGCTTGCGGCCCCTTTTAAAGGGGTCGCCGCGCTTCCTGACTGCGCTACGGGCCCTCCTTCGTGAGGGTTTTCACGATAGGGGGTTTAATTTTTTCGCATGGGATATGGGGAGCGTGCAGCTCGCCCTATGGCTCCCGTTTCTCAAGATGCAGCGAGGGAAGATGTAAAACTTTAGGTGCGAAGGAGTTGCCTGAACGAGTGTGAGCGTCGAATTAGTGGTGTCGACGTCTCGCCATCCAACACCACCTGTACGTAGACTGGCTAGGGAGCTGAGTTTTGCGCTGTGGTCCGCGAGAAGAGTCAACAGGGGTGGTTCAAGCTTTCAGGAGCTTGTGCTGCTTTCGAAAGGGCTGGGGGCTCGCAGGCTAGTACTCGTGGACAGGGGCTTGCACGGTAACCCCGGTAAGCTTCTTTTCTATGATCTCACTCGAGAAGAGCCCGTGCGGCTGCTTGTAATCTGGCTAAGAGGGGTGGTTTTTCCCGAGAAACTTCGGTCGATAAGAAAGCCTAGAGCCCCTCTTTTCGTCGCCTCGACCGGAGGTTACTCGGACTTTGCAGAAGAGCTCGCTGTTGCGTTGAACTACCCCTATGTGGGTGAGGTTGATTTCAGCCGTACCAGCTTCGAGGGTCGCAGGCTTCTTCTTGTAGAGCCTGTAGGCAAGGGGAACCTAGCTTATGTTCTGAAGTTCTTAGAAGGTTCCACGGACCTAGGCCTTAAGATTCTCGTGAAAAGGTTCGCTACGCGGCCAGAATCTTCAGTGCGGCAGAAGGGCTAAACAGCTTTAAAGCGCGCTGAAGTACTGCAAGGCTGGATGTTCCAGGTCGAGGTTAGGATCGCCGCGGCGGAGCCCACGATCCTCAACGCTTTGTACGCCGCTTTCAAGCCAGAGTCCGAACCCATGCCTAGGTATAGATCTAGGATAGAGGTTGCGCGCGAGTCATCACTCACACTGAGGGTAACCATTCGTAGCGGGGATATCTCCTCTTTGAGAGCCTCCGTCAATATGGTACTCAGAATTCTAGGAGCGATATGCGCCTCGACGGAAGTCGTATCACAGCCGCGCTCCTGCAGTCAGTCCGAGCTCTGAGCACGGGTAGATTGTTCAGCGGATTTTACACGCACCCTTTTTATATGACTGTTTTTCTAAATTGTAGAAAGAGAGGCTGTATGATGTCGCGCAGATCATGCCTAGAGTGCCCCCTCTTCATCTCCTCCAGGTCGTATTGCCTCAAGCTAAAAACGCGTGTCGAAGATCCTCTGTCACCTCCATGCAGAACTCTACCGCCACCTGAGCAGAAGGTGTCAGAGAGCGTTGTGGAGCAATTGCCGCAGCCAGTACAACAGGCGTTGCTCCCTCAGCAGGAGAGCGCCCCGCCACTAAACTACGCTTACGGGGATGTGGCTGCACCGGAGCCTCCTACTCCCTCCTACCCTGCGCTGCGGTATCAGCAGGGACTTGCTCTGCAGAGCACGGATCTTTTCGCCCCAACGGGTATTCCAGGGCTGGACGAGATCCTGGGAGGTGGCTTTCTCAGGGGCAAAACTTACCTCGTAGCGGGTGAGGCTGGCTGCGGCAAAACGATATTTTCAATACAGTTCCTGATACACGGCGCCCTCATCGGAGAGCCAGGTCTATACATAGCGATAGACGAACCCACGAACCAGTTGCTAAGGGGGCTGAGGCTCTTCGGCTGGGATCTGGGCGACCTCATATCATCGCGTAGGCTAATGTTCTTAGACATGAGGACTCACTTCAGCAAGATCTACCTGAGGGATGAGAGGAAGCACATCGAGCCCAGATACATCATTGAGCAGATACTTGCAGCGGCTAGAAAAATCAATGCCAAGAGATTGGTGATAGACCCGATAGCTCCTCTGGTTTACGGAGGTAAAGAAGAGGATGTCTTGTATGCAAGAGAGTTTCTACGTGAGATGGTCTTCGCGATCGAGAAAACTGGGGAGCTTACGACGATAATGACGAGCGAGATACCCACAGGAAGTTCAAAGCTCAGCAGGTTCGGGGTGGAGGAGTTCTTAGCTTCAGGCATAATCGTGCTAGGTATAGAGGAAATCTACGGTAACGTGGAGAGAGTCATGTACATAAGGAAAGCTAGATGGGCGCCTGTTAAGCCCAGTAAGTACATTTTCGACATAGTTTCGGGAAGAGGTATCGTGATAAGGGAGCCTCTCAGCGAGTACATCAAAAGAGTTTCCCGAGGTTCACGCTGATAAACGGCCCGAGAATACGGCGTGCGCTCTTGTTCTCGCTAGTTTAACTAATATTAGGCTCGCCTTCCTGATGCTTTGGTGTGTACACCAGAGTCTGGGTGAAGGTTAGAGGTAGGGACCCGACGGCTGTTGACTGGGGGAGGAGAATCGCCGAGTACCTGCAAGGGAAGAACATGGAGGTGTATGTGGACCCTATACTTCGCCATAGCGTGTCTCTCCCTCAACTGTCCGAGCATGAAGCATGGCGAGCCGATCTAGCGGTAATAATAGGGGGGGACGGCACTCTCCTGCAGGCTGTCCAGAGAAGTGGAGCTAAGTTACCACCGATAGTCGGTTTCACCGTGGAGAGCCTAGGCTACCTGCTGCCGCATAGAGTTGAGGACTACGCGAAGGTGCTGGACGGCGTGGTAAACGGCCTATACTCGGTAAGAAAGGTCATGCTGGGCGAGTTTTCGCTGGGTGAGCATAGGGGTTTTTTCCTGAATGAGATCAGTATATGGGGTTTACGTGGGAAGCTCATAGAGTACAGCTTGTACGTGGATGGCGTGGAAATGTTCAGAGCTAGGAGCGATGGGGTAATAGTATCCACACCTGCTGGGAGCACAGCGCATGCTCTCTCCTATGGAGGCCCGATTCTACTGAGCCTGGACAAGCCCATGCTTGAGGTGGTCTTTGCGGGAGGGCTTTCTAGCCTCTTGAAGCCCATAATAACCTATGACTCCTCAGTCTCCATTAGGGTGGAGAAGCACCCCGCATTCGTTGTGATCGATGGTCAGAGAGAGTTAAGCCTGGAGTATTCCCAGACCGTATCCGCGAGGCCCTCTCGTACTTATCTTGAATTCATTGTAGCAGAGCCTCACGTGAACCCTCTTGAGAAGTTGTACCTGAGGCTCACCGACCTGAACCGCTGGAAACCATCTCCTCTAGCTCACGGTAGATAGCCTCCAAGGTGGAGGCTGGTAAAATTCCGTCACCTCGCCTAATGAGACCCTTCTGCTCCAGTACGTCCAAAACTTCTTGCACACTCAGGTTTGCACATGCAGCCGCAGCTGCAGCTAGTCTACGTAGGGGGGCTGGTAGCCCGGCCCTGACAGCCTCGCTGTAACGCAGGGAAACCCTTTCCGCTAGGCGTACTACCTCATTGAAGCCTGCATCAGTCACGAGGACTGAGCCCTCCACACTCGCTTTACGCCCAGAGAGCCTCAGCGCGTCTATGAGAGCCTGTACAGGGATAGCTACCTCCAGGTTAGCCACGGATAGTACCGTCGCTAAGTCGTAACGCCTAAGCCCTACTCTGGAGCTGTTGCGAACCTCCATGTAAAGGAGCTTAATCTTTCTCACGGTCTCCCGGTAGTCCTCAGAGTACGGGATAAACACCTTGACCTTATCTCCTTTAACTTCACCTAGAATTACTTTACCTCCAAGAACCTTCGTGATAACTTCAAGAAATCTCACAGCTTCTCCTGGTGAGGCAAAGGAGAAGGTCAGTGTAACTCCTCTCAGTTTACTCACCTCGTTTTTACATATCTGGAGCTTATTTTGCGCTTAGCCTTTGCCCTGCAGCGGGGGCACAGCAAAACTCCTCCACGCTTCACCATAGGAGTGAGGCACCTGGGGCATCTCGCCAGGATCACGCCGAACTCTCTGCCCCTTGTCGACAGGATGTATGGAGGACCTGCTTCTTCAATAACAACTGCTCTCACAATGTCGCCGTAGCCGAGTGCATCCTTGTAAGGGGATGACCTCCAGCTGCTTATATTAGCTGCAGGCAATATGCCGGTAAGAGGCGTGAGCAGCTGCACCCCCCCTCTCTCGATATAAAATATCTGCAAAATTACTAGAGAATCTTTAAAACCTGTAACAACTGCATGAACAATGTCACCAGATTTTATTAAATACTTAGGAGTTTTCAAGGGTTTAACAGCTAGAATCCTGCTTCTCCAATCCCTGACAGTGATGCCAACGACCTTCGCTCGAAGCTCTCCTGTACTGTGGTCAGCGTACGTATTCGTTCCTGCCGCGAACTCCTCCTCGAACCCTAGCTGCTCTCCAGGAGTTACCAGCTGCCCCTCTCGTCCTTGATTCTCCGTCACTATCTACAACCCCTTGTTGCCGCTAGCAAGCTAGGCTTTAAAATACTTGCCATGCGCGCAAGCGTCGGCTATGATGCTCGCAGTACACTTACAAGGAAGCAGTGCTTTCGTTTTTTGTGAAAACTGAACATATACGGAATACAGAATCTCTCCCTAAAGAGTACTAGGGGTCTTCTGCCGAGCTCCTGGATAACTCTTCTTACATACTCTTCCGTCGAGGTTTTATGCATCGTGTAGATAACCCGTGCGACTCTGTGAGCAGCTTTCACAAAAACTATATCGATACCCCTCCTGTGGACACCAAAGGGAGGATTCTGCAAAGCTGTATGGAAAACCTCCCCCTCCCTCATAGGGAGTCTTTCGACTGTGCACACTACAAGGTCCACTACATGGCCGAGCATCAACCTCTGCGAATAGATTTTAGCTGTTCTCAGGGGTTCTTCGTCGATATCGAGCATGACTACGTATTCAGCACCCAATAGCGCAGCACCCAGGCCCAGCCTCCCAGTACCACAGCCAAGGTCCACGACCCTCTTCCCTGAAATATCGTGATAATGGAACTCTGCCATCCAAAGCATGGTAGCCGCGGCAGTAGAAGGGGTGGAGTACTGCTCTAGCTCAACCTTAGGCGATGGATGGGTAGGGATGCTATTCAGCAGCCTCTCCAGCTCCTTTTTCTTCAGAGTAGGCGCGCTCACCGCTGTACCTTGTACCGCAGTATTGCTCCTATACCGCCAAACGTTCTGAGAAGCTCCTTACCCTCGCTCGTCTGAGTGGACACCAGCACAACCTCTGTACCATGTCTCTCCGCAAGCTCTGCAAGCTCCTCCACCAGAAGCTTCTCCTCGACCACCTGCAGCTGCACGCCGCACTTAGGGCATTTCAGCTCCTGCTGGCTATCTGCGCGAGGATCTATTGTCGCTTCTGTAGTGAAGCCGCACTGAGGGCATGAGGCCTTAACCCGTAGCTTTGAAATCCCCTCTGAGAGCAGGAGCTTATCAACAGCACCAGCGTTCAGGGCGGCTCTAACTTCCTCCTCGCCATAAATTGCTAACCCCGTGTCGCGTGCGAGGTGGTAGAGGAACTGATTCACAGCCTCTCTCTCCTTCACCAGCTGAGTATCCTTGAGGATGTCCCTTGCTCTCTCGATGAGCTCGTAGACCCCCGCCTCGCCCCCATAACCCGTGTCTACAACCGCTACAACCTTGGCCTTGAGCTCGTAGTGTAGGTAGTCTCCCTCCGCGAACTCCTCCTTAGCGGGGCCGGGCCCTCCTATCACTATCCCTAACAGCTCGTCCTTAATAGGCAGGAATACTCGGTTTGCATGCTCGCCCACCCTCTTGTAGAACTCGTGAACCATCTGCTCTATTATTCTCTCAAACCTCCTGGCGGACTGCCCTCCAGCCCTATGCTTGCCTGGGATTCCCGAAGTAAGCTCATCAACAACCTCCACAGACTTACCCCGCAGGATACCTATGGCGGCCTCACCGCGCTCAATTACTATTAAACCGTAAGCCCCACGGGTTTTTATCATATCTTCCAGAATCTCCGTGTGAAACCTAGAGTCGCAGCGGTAGAGCCATACTCCCAGCTTCTGCGGAGGTTCTAGGAGGTGTATCTCCATCTTCTCCCTCCCTGGCACATCGCCCGCCACGTAGCCGGCGAAAACTATGAGACCGTTCGGGGGGGTTTCGCGGAACAGCTTGAGCCGGTTAATTATGGCTGCTAACGCATCGAGAACATGATGACGCGTAGTCCTGTCCTTGATGTTCGTGGCAGTAGCATACTCCTGGTTCAACGTGTTTAGAACATCTGCGATCGGCCTACCCGCGGGTATGTACAGTGAGACAAGCTCGGTGCCTCTTCCTCTCTTCTGCTTCAGCTCCTCAACGAGCTTCTCCAGCTTTAGGCGTTCCAGCTCCTCTCTCACGTGACCTTCCACCCCTATGAGGAGCCTGGGGTTGAGGGGGAGTCACGCATTTAAAAAGCTGCGTTCCGATTCCGCTGTGGCCAGAACTGTTGTAGTCAAGGTTGGCGGTAGCCTGCTCTTCGATGAGAGGGGGGAGCTCAGAACAGAGTACATGCGAACGCTCATACCAGTGCTGAAGGAGCTCTCTAAGTCTTGCAGACTAGTAGTGGTTGTGGGGGGTGGGAGAATTGCTCGAAAGTACATAGGTTACGGGAGAGAGCTGGGCGTCAACGAGGGGGCTCTCGACCAGATAGGGATCCTGATCTCCCGGGTTAACGCGGCCCTTCTCTTCTCGGCCACTTATGGAACATACCCCATAGTCCCAGCTTCCTTGGATGAGCTGCGAATGCTGATAGCGTCGGAGCTGCCCATAGTGTTCATGGGCGGTCTTCAGCCAGGCCAGTCCACAACTACTACCGCTGCGCTAGCGGCAGAAGCTCTCTCAGGAGAGCTTTTCATAGCTACGGACGTGGAGGGCGTGTACGACAGGGACCCAAGGCTTTTCCCTGACGCTAAGCTGCTCAAAAGGGTTACTGCGTCGGAGCTCCTCGGCATGTTCGGAGGCTCTCAGCAAGCTGGAGGCTATAGGCTACTGGATCAACTCACCTTGAGCATCATCCAGAGGGGTAAGCTGGCCGCAAGGGTCTTCAGAGGAGATCCTGCTGAAAACATTCGCAGAGCGGTGGAGGGAGAAGACCTAGGAACCCTGATTCTTCCGGCGTAAGAGGGCTGCCGTTACGGGAACTCTATCTCCTGGCTCATCCCCATCTTGAACTTCAGTAGCTTCTTAAGAAACATAATCTCGTTGTTTGACAGTAGATTGGAGTACTTTTCAAGAAGTAAGTTTATCTCGTTTAACGGTATATCTGAGTATAAGTAGTCACCTTCTTTCACCTGCCTCCCCACAATAGCCTTACTCCTGATGGATACTGCTACCTCTGAGCCCTCCTCTGCTTGCTCTAGAACCTTGTCGTGCATGCGTATCTGCATAACCTCTCCTATTTCACGCCCATCCCTCGTGACGAGCTTTATCCCGCTTCGCAGCCGACCTGCAATAACTCTCACTCCCACTATTATTGGATCTCTCCTCCTGAACACGTACCCTGGTAGAATCTGAATGACGACGGGTTGGGACATCTGCTCGAGTAGCTTCTTCCTCTCTAATTCCTTGACCTGGTTAAACCAGTTCTGGTAATTTTCAACTAATCTGTATATTATTCTCTCGGTGAATATGGGAATATCGAGCCTCTTAGCCTCCTCCTTGGCATCAGGGTGCACCTTCACGTTGAATGCCAATATAGCGGCACGTGAGGGGTCCTTCTCCTTCACAATACTTGCCTCGAAGACATCCCTCTTGGCCACAGGACCTACATCGGCGGCCCTCACAGGTATGCCCAGCTTGGTCAGGTACCCAACTAGCGCCTCTAAAGTCCCCAGGGTATCAGCTTTGACGACCACGCCTACCGTATCGTACCTAAACCTCACGGACGAAACCTCCTCTTGCACCAGCTTGACGTACTCCTCAATGGCGTGCCCCTCGGGGACAGCGTACAGAGGTGCTCCTGCAATGCTTTCCTCAAGACCCTCCGCCACAAGCTTTACTCCAGCAGCAGCCTGCACCTGTTCCACCTCGAGGAAGCGATCCTCCGGAGACCTCATCTCGTCCAGAGGTTTCGGCATGAGTAGGAGCCTCACTCTGGTCACTATAGGCTTCTCCAGACCTCCTAGAACGACAATATCTCCCTTCCGGAGGACTCCGTCGTAAACTATCACGGCTGCCGTAGTTCCTAGACCTACTTCCTCCTTTATCTCCAGAACCACTCCCTTCGCCGGGGCCACTGAGGCTATTAGGCGCTTTAGAAGGAATCTCTGCGAGAGCCCCGCCATGACCATGAGTAGGTCAGGGATGCCCTCCCCCGTGAGAGCGCTGATTGGTACGAGGGCGATTGTTCGTGTGAAGTCGCGGATCCTGTCGTAGCGGTCAGCCTGGAATCCCAGGGCTCTGAACTGGGATATTATGTAGGCGAGAAGCTCCTCCAACTTGTAAACCACCGATTCTTCCTGGGCTTTGAGGCTCACGCTAAGAGGCGCTTCCTTTACAGGTTTCCACCCTGGTATTTTGTCGATCTTGTTTACAGCTACGACGAAGGGAACCTTTCTCTGCCTTAAGATCTCGATGGACTCATAAGTCTGCTGCTCTAACCCCCTCAGTACATCTACGACAAGAATTGCAATATCAGCTATGCTCCCGCCCCTCTTCCTCAAGTTGCTGAAGGCCTCGTGCCCCGGAGTGTCAATAACAAGGAAACCCGGGATTTTTATCTCAACCCTAATCTGAGACAGTAAGGGGCCGCATACCTTCTCCAGGGCGCTCCAGGGTAGGAAGGAGGCGCCTATATGCTGGGTCATTGTGCCCGGCTCTCTCTTAGCTACCGCCGTACCCCTAATCCTGTCCAGCAGTGTGGTCTTACCCGCGTCAACGTGCCCGAGAACGACGACTATAGGGGCTCTCACGTAGGTTTGCTCAGGCATTGCTTACCAGCCCTTGGTGTCAGCACTGGCTGGAGCTTCGTCTAAAGCTACGACCTCTGCTTAATGCTTCTTGCCCACTTGAAGTTTCTAGGATCTCTGTGCATAATCACAGCACTTTTAAAACACTTTGAAGAACAGTACCTCTCTATTGTACCATCGTTCCTCACGTATGCTAAGCCTTCTCCAGGCTTGATAGGTCTCTTGCAGAATGAGCAGTAGACTACTGACGGCAACGACCCCACCTCTGTCCCCGCTGCGCTGCACAGCTAATTATATCTTTTTCACTCCTCTGGACGGGGTTGCGCGGAAGTTCCTATACACGCGTGGTGCATTGCTGGACGAAAGCCCTTATGTACAGCCAGCTTAGAGCATGAGGCTCTACTCGCTCTTTCAACTCTCCGATCAGCCTCCTGCACAAGGGGTTGAGCAATACAGCCTCCTGCCCCGAGACAGGTGCAAGCTTCTCGATCTCGGTTAGGGAGGTTGTGGCCAAGGGATAAGCTACGCGTGCGTTTCTCTCAAGGACTAAACCAGCCACATTGCCGAGTACGACTTCTCCGAGCACATAGCAGTAAATCTCCTCCGCTGCAAGGGGGAGCACGTAAAGCGCTTCTGGCATACTCCTGTAAGCCTCGTAAACAATGCGTTTGAGCTCCGTGACCGTGCTCGGTTGCCGCGCTACTTGGATCCTGCTGGAGCAGGACCTTGAAAGCTCCTCCATCTCCGGCATCCTCCGAGAACCTATGTGCAGATTCACTACTTTTGCTCCGAAGAATCTCTCCACATCTAGAACCAGCTTCAGCAAGAGGTACGATTGGGAGTTGTTGAGAGTAACTACCACCAGGGTATCATTTCTTCGGGGGCACGACAACCTCAGGAGCTTGAGAAACCTTTTTCTCAGTGTGGCGTAGGACAGCATGAGTCCTCCGTGAAGGAAGCCGTGTTTGCAATAAAAGGAGTTACCTGTGGGGAGCTGATGGTGCTGCTCGATGGTGCCTGGAGAACCGAGGAGGAGCTTCTCCTGAGGACGTCTAGTGGCTTCTACCCAGTGAGGCTAGAGTTCAAGTTCTCTCCTTTAGGTGACAACTGCAGAGTTGTACATGTTAAAATGAGATCTTCAGGTAGAAGGTTTTGGGGTGAGACGTTCGTTGTGTGCTGTCAGGGAGAGGGGCGAGCTCTGCTAAAGATCTCGCGAAGAAGAGGGGTTGGAAGGATAGGCGCTGACAGCCTAGGGTACAGGATCCTTGAGCTTCTCAAGTCAAAGTTGGAGTTTACCGTTGAGGAGGTCGGTGTCTTCTAGAGAGTTTGGCTCTAGCTGCACAGGTATCCTGGCTTTTTCAAACAGCTCAGGGCTCTTGCTGAGGGGTTTTGTGGCGTCTACGCCCAGTTTGGAGGTCAGCAGCGTCCTGGGGTCCGCCGAGGGGTCCAAGCTGCTCCCCCGGGCACCAGTTACTACCACGAGGTCCTCTGAGGGCTGCATACGGGTCGCGATAGCCCACTCGACTTCGCCAGCATCATCCGGGTCTATGTCTTCATCGACGACCACGACTATCTTCAGAGAAGGATGGGCCGCTAACGCTGCTAGGATCACGTTCTTGGGATCACCTTCATTCACCTTCGCGATGCTGACGACTGCTACAAGCCACGAGCCACCTCCAGGTGTTAGCCGGACACCCCGTACTCTTGGTACAACTCTGCTCACAGAGTCCCATATCGCAGCCTCTCTTGGGAACCCCATCAGTAGCCTGTGCTCGAGCCCCGAGGGCAGTATAGCGTAGAAGAGGGGGGTGCTCCTGGCGAGTATATCGTGTACGAGGAACACGGGCTCCTCCCGTACCTCATCGTACGTTCCTAGAATATCGACGAAGGGCCCCTCCCGCGCTCTCTTCCCCGGCAGGAACTCACCGAGAATTATGTACTCGCTGGGTAGAGGTATCGGAATACCCTCTATGAGGTCCGAGGTCCCGGAAAGCACCCCTCCGACGAGAGCATTAGCCACCTCAACCTCGTAAACGCCGTAGGGGGGGCTGGAGGCGGCAGCCACATAGACAGCTGGCGCGGCTCCTATGACGATCGCTGCAGGTAGGGGCTTGTTGCTCTTCTCGGCCTTGGAGAACATGTAGTGGAGGTGGCGCGGTACAAGCCTGACAGCTAAACGTTTCTCGTCCAAGACCATGGCTCTATGTATGCTAGCGTTTAGAGCGGAGGTCTCGGGGTCCCTGGCTAGGAATATGCCCGCCGTCAGGTAATACCCTCCGTCTCTTTCAAAGAACTTAGGTATGGGCAGTTTTCCCAGGTCGTCTCCTAGGCTCAGGTAGCCGCGAACCTCGGCTGGTCTAAGCTTTACAGGGTTATTCATGGCTTCTAAGAGTTTACGGTATGCCTCGGCATCCGAGGAGGAGCTAATTGCTTTAAGCAGTCTCCGCCGATCAGCGAGTACATTCGACAGGATATGACCTCTTTCAGTTCTTACAACTAGCGGGTGAGGTTCTGCAGCCTTTATAGCTGCGGCTACTTCAAACTCTAACCTGAGAGGGCTCCTGGAGAGCTTGAGTTTGTTCTCTTGGGCGCATGCCTTGAGGAAATCCCTCAGGTCCGCTTGCGGTACTCCATCCGTCATTTGGTCTCAGCTCTTTGCACAAGCTTTACGTCGTCCGCGCTAATAGTAACCGGGAGGACGTAAGCGGCTTCGGCGAGCTCCACCTTTATCTCGTTCTTCGCCCTCTCCACACTGACGACCCTCCCGCGCATGCCAGCAAAGGGCCCTCTAATTATCTCGACGATGTCTCCCACGTTCAGCTGCTCGGAGAGAGGTCTAGGCTTGAGTAGAGACTCCATCTCCTTTACGTCAACAGCCCCTCTGACGAAGCCGCGCACGTGCTTAATCCCCATAGCCAGCCTCTTCACCTCGTAGGCAGCATTGCTCTCGACGAACACCATCCCCTTAAGACCAGGGACCACTATCAAGGAGTCAACCTTGTAGCTTCCAGTTCTTGCCCTGTTGCTGAGTAGTACAACGACATTGTACTCCTGGCCAGCTGTAACCTTTAGGGCGTAGAACTTGACCTTTGCGGCTTCTGTCGCCATGCAACCTCACCTGGAGTTCGCCTTTGCCGGCTCCTATATTTTTCACTTTCCTCGGTTATATCTCAGCACGAGACCGCAGGTAGAGTCCAAAGGCTAGGACTACCAGTAGCAGCACAAGCCCTATGAGAATGGTGTACTGCATGGGGATCGCTTGAAGCCGTGCAAACTCGAGCATGGAGCCTATCAGCTGGAAGAAGAAGCCGAGAGCTCCTAGTATGCTCATTCCAGCGAGAACGACCTTTAGGAACAGCTTGTACTCCTCGGCTGTGGGCTTGGACGCGAGTCTTATCACCCTTATTACATCCTTCAGCAGTTCCACTATGCTCGACATCTGCACTCGACCTTCTACGCACCCCGCCATACGCTTTTTAGTTTAGCTATGCTCCGCGACCCAGCCGGGCTTTAGCAGGTACAGCAGCACAGCTTTTGCCGTGTGCAAGCGGTTTTCGGCCTGGTCGAACACCACGCTGTGCGGCCCCTCCAGCACCTCGTCTGTTATCTCCTCGCCGCGGTGGGCTGGCAGGCAGTGCATGACTATAAAGTCGTCTCTTCCTACAGCCTTCAAGAGATTTTCGTTGACCTGGTACTTGGGCAAGAAAACCCTAAGCCTCTCCTCCCTCTGAGCCTCCTGACCCATGCTGACGAATACATCGGTGTAAATAACATCTGCATCTCTTACGGCATCCTCAGGGTTCTCGTAAATTTCTATCCTTTTGTAAATATCCTCGCCGAGAACCTGAGGGTTTGGCGCGAAGGCTTGCGGAGATGAGACCCTAACTCTAACCCCGAGCTTCACCCCAGCTATTGCCAGGGAGTTAAAGACGTTGTCCGTCCCATCACCGATGAAAGCTAATGTGAGCCCGCTTAACCGTTCTTTCTTCTCGAGTATAGTCATGTAGTCTGCTAGTGCCTGCAGCGGGTGGTGAAGGTCACTGAGCAGGTTTATCACAGGAACCGATGAGAACCGTGCGAGCTCCTCCAGATCCGCGTGCCTGTACACGCGGGCTGCTATAGCGTCATGATACCTGGAAAGGACTCTGGCGGTGTCTCTCACGGGCTCGCCCCTGGACAGCTGAAGCTCCTGGGAACTGTAGGAAACAGGCCAAGCCCCCAGCTCTAAAGCCGCTACGGTGAATGAGGCCCTAGTTCTGGTGGAGGGCTTCTCGAAAATTAGTGCCACAGATACTCCCTTAAGAAGATCCAGCTTCTTCATCCCCAGCCTCCTGAGCCTTTTGAGCGTCAAGGAGTCCTCGATAATGCGCAGTATCTCCTCTCCTGAAAACTCCTTCAAGGTAAGTAGGTCTCGCTTCATCGCCAGCCGCACTCGTCCTAACGATATGACCTTTTCGTGCTTAGTAGGGGCTAGGTAAGATCTCCTCCAAGTATCTCCTGTAGTCGAACTCCGCGAGGTCCTGCAGCCGCTGCCCTGTACCCACGTACAGTATGGGTCGCGAGGTGATGTAGACTATGGAGAGGGCTACTCCTCCCTTGGTGTCTGCGTCGAACTTGGTGAGTATAGAGCCATCAAACCCTACTTCCTCGAAAAACTTTCGAGCCTGGTCTACCGCATCGTTTCCCACAAGGGCATCTCCCACGAAGATCCTGTAGCGTGGGCTGAGGACCCTGACTATCTTCCTCATCTCCTCCATCAGGTTCTTCCTGGTGTGCATACGCCCAGCCGTATCCACAAGCAGCAGGTCGGCCCCCCGCCTCGCAGAGTACATGTAGGCTTCGTAGGCTACGGCAGCGGGATCGGCACCGTAGCCCATGGATACCAGCTCAGCACCAGCTCTCTCCGCCAGCTCTCTCAGCTGCTCTATCGCTCCCGCCCGGAAAGTGTCAGCTGCAGCAATCACAACCCTGTAGCCTTTGCTTGAAAACCTGTAAGCCAGCTTAGCTACGGTGGTGGTTTTACCATGGCCGTTGGGTCCCAGGAAAACCACCGAGAGAGGTCTCCCGTACGAGTCTGCCAGCTTCTCAAGGTCTTTCTCGATGCTGAGCTGAGGAGGCTTCTCGAATACTTCCGTTAAAAGCCTGCGCAGCTCTTCGTAAGCCGTCTTTTCTTTGTCCGAGAGCCTTGGGACCTTCAGCTGGGAGAGCCTCGAAGTAAGCTGATGGAGAAGGCTCTCAGCGACCTCGAGAGCGACATCGTTCTCAACGAGAAGCAGCAGGAACTCCTCCTCGATTTTCCTTAAATCGCTTTCGGAGAACTCCGAGTACTTCAGCTTCTCTAGGAGAGCGGAGAAAACCCTCGAGAGACTTCTAGAAGCCATTTCTACCTTTGCACCAGAACTTGCCTGAGCTGCTGTGCACGAGAAATCACAGCGTTAAGCTCCTCCACACGTTTGTTGATCAGCTGAACTAACTCCTCCCTGCGCTGGTTAAGCATACTCAGAGCCTCCTCTAAAGTCTTCTCAACCAGGATATTTGAGCCGATATTCACGAGAAACTTCTCTTGCCTGCTGATTACCGCTCTCACATATACACCGGCTGAGAGCGGCACAAGCACCTCTTTTGCCTCCTCAAGCGAGCCTATGTTCTTCAGCGTGATTACCGTGGAGTCTATCTCCGCTATCAAGCTTTGAGCTAGGTTGATCTCCCTCTGAATTTCTTCTGCTAGCTGGCTGAGAACCGCGTACTCTTCTGCAGCTCTTTCTCTCTGACTCTGAGGAGCGCTCATAAAGAAGCACCCACTTTCATCGCACGATGAGCCTTTCCGCCTGCGCTAGCGCCTTTATGTAATCGTCGTCTACCTCCTCGTCGCTCACGGTGGTTACACTTAGCACCTTAATGTGTCTCCGGGTGAGCTTGTGCCTGCTGCCTAGATTGCTGTAGACTTTCTCCAGAGCCTCTTTCTCGCTGACCCCTCGCACGTACACGGTGAATCTCCTCTGCTCGCCATTCCTCAGCTGCATTACTCCCTGAACCTTGAAAGTGCGTGCTACGGACATACAACTTCATGGCGCACACGGAGGCATACGAGTAATTAAATTTCTCGCCTCTCTTCCTCCCGAGTCTTCCCCAAGTTGGTACCTCAGCGTGCGCGTCACGTTAAAAAACCCCTGATATTTCCCTTACTAGCGAGGGCCGGTCGTCTAGTGGGAGGATGCCGCCTTCGCAAGGAGCTCCCCCGAGAGCGGCGGTGGTCCCGGGTTCGAATCCCGGCCGGTCCACCACCTTTGTTCTGATTTTTCACAGTTTAGCCTTCCGGTGGACAAACTTTCGCCCTTACCCCCGGCTGGTTTTTCCGCCTGTGGTATTAGGAACGTGATACGAAGAGCATGCGCATGTGTCCGGAAGGACAGGGCTTTGGCCGTAATGAGGGGTTGCTTTTGGGGGGTATGAGGAAGGAGGTGGAACCAGAGGCTATACTCTTTGTGGGTGAGGATCCAGAGTCGGCGGAGCTGCTGAAGAGGCTAGCGCCGGATGTGCGTGAGAGAATAAAAGTCGTGAACGTGAACGGCTTGCGGGGGTGGTTGTATGTCGAGTACGGTACCTCCCGCACACCTCTGCTGGTAACTGAGAGCAGGGTTGTTGCAGGGCTTCAAGAGATATTAGACTTCCTAGCACAGCTAGGAGAACTTCGGGCGCGCTAAGAATTAGAGCGTAGCGCTGTGGGAAGTTTGTGCTCGCGACGGTAGCGAAAGCACTGGTTTGGATCCTGCCTGCTTACGTGGCCAATGGAGCGCCTGTAGTTGTGGCAAGTCTTTTGAGGAAGAGAGCTAGGCTGCACCCACTCGACTTCGGACGCACATTTCTTGACGGGCGTAGGGTGTTTGGAGACAACAAGACCGTGGAGGGCTTAGCCGGAGGCTTCATCGCGGGGACAATGGTAGCACTCGTTCTCGAGCGTTTCTCTCTGCACGGCTTGCTCCCTGGAGCGGTCCTCTCCATTGGGGCCCTACTGGGAGACCTGGCAGGAGCTTTCGTGAAGCGTAGAATGGGTATGAAGCCCGGAGACCCTGCACCTCTACTGGATCAGCTGGACTTCCTAGCCGGAGCTTTCGCGGCCCACTTCATGGTTTTCAGGGAGTTAGACCCCCTCGTGGCGGGAATCCTCGTCCTGATCACACCTCCATTACACCTCGTTACGAACGCTCTCGCGTATGTGGCTGGTCTGAAACAGCACCCATGGTAGCTCCCTACCCCTGCAACTCGTGGAGCAGCCCTGTGCATTTTCTCCCCTTGTGCTTAGCTATGAGATCCTCGTAGCCGGGAGGTGGGGGGTCGGACTCGAAGAGAAGCCTTCTACGAGCTTCGAGAAGCGTGAGAGGCACCCCTCGTATGGAGCTATAGGTGAGTATGTCATCCTCGCTTACGCCGTGCCGCTCCAGAGCTTCCATCCAGTCAGAAGATCGCAGCAGGTGGTGTGTCACTATCACGCGGCGGGGATTAGCTTTAATAAGCGCTGCAAGGTTTGCTAGGCCTTTCTTAGCTATGTTGCTAAGCTCCTCTGATCTCTCCTCCAGGTACAGTGGAGGTCCTCCCACGACAGCAAGGTCGAATTTGGTCGTGAGCATTCTTGAGAACGCTGCGTCGTCCACGGGGCCCTGGACATCAGGCGCGTAAATGAGTGTGCACTCGTTACGGTACTTTAGGATCACGACGAGAACATTGCCGAGCTTGGAGCTTCCATGGGAGGATAGGAAGAAGCTAAGAGTCGTGTCCCCGAAGTTCACACTCCCCTCCCCTATCTGCCTCACTTTAACACCAAGCTTCTCAAGCTCTCTCGCTAGCTGCCAGGCTCTCTTTTTCTGGTTGAAGGGAGTTTTACTATCTAGGATTTTCGCCAAAAGCTCTTTACGGCCATTGTAGATGGATGTGAAGTCGTTTTTATCGCAGCACTCGTAGAGGGACTCGTAGGGAGGCGTGAAGTGGTCACGGTGGTAGTGCGAAATCACGAGGACTTCGGCGTCTTCTGCCCGGTCAACAATGTGCCTGCGTGCTTCGGCTAAGGCTCGGAACTCCTCGGGGTGCGGAGGTAGGTTGAAGCGGCGGGGAGCTAGGCTGGCCCCAGGGTCTAGGAGAAGAACCACGTCAGGGGTTGCCACTAGGAAGCTCATCGATCTGACGCCTAGGCTCTCGTCGGCCAGGGGCTCTATCTCGAAAGAGCAGACCCTAAGCATGAGCTGCTACTCGAAGAATTTCCTGAGCTCTTCGAGCAACCCCATCTTCTCTAGTCTCTGAACCTCCCCAGGTGTGTAGCGGTAGAGAATATCTCCTTTCTCGGGCTGAAAGTCCCAGGGGGCGACGAGCACTACGTCTCCGACTTTCATCCACATCCTCTTCTTCAGCTTACCAGGGATTCGGCAAAGTCTCACTTTACCATCGCTGCAAATAACTCTTGCACGGTCGTAGCCCAGCAGCTGCTGTATAGTGCAGAGGATGGTCGTCTGACCGTCGGGTAGTGGTATTTCCTCGGCTTCCTCCTTTCCCTCGGGTTTCTTACTCATACACCACTCTGCCGCGTCTCACATTTTTATGTTATCCGTGCTCACGAAGACTCCACGATCACGGTGTTTATCTGCACGATATCCTCGGAGATAGTATTCCCTCTCACGAACTTCCTCTTACGCATTCCCTTTTCCGGTGGATGATAGCCTGGAGGGCCCGAGAGGAGGAAGTAGCCCTTACGCGGTCCAGGGATGTCTGGGCGCATGGGCTCGCCAGCACGGCCGGAGCCTCCGGTTATCTTGAGCTTGACGCCTGGCTTGCCTACCAGCGCTCCATCTATCACATCGCCTATCTTGTGCCCGATCAGCCTAAGCGCCTGCTCGCCCTTAACCTCAACTTGCTCGGCTTTCCCCGTCTTCGGGTCTGATATCACTACCTTGAACTCAGGCATGGCACTCCCCCCACAGCCTTGAGCAACCCTTTTTAAGCGTGGCGCGTAGGCGAGCACAAACCGTTATAGAAGTCTTTTTGCACTTAAGCACGCGATGAGGAGGTCCCGCAAGAAGGCTAGAGACGAAGAGGGGGACTTGGTAAAGGTGAACTTCAGGATACCCATGAGGGAGTACGAGGAGATGCTGCTTGCTGTGAAAACGGGAAGCTACTCTTCGATCTCGGAGCTTGTCAGGCATGCTCTCGAGAGACTAGTGCTTGAGTACCGGGAAGGGGTTCACGCGGCGCTCTCTAAGCGGCGATGAGCCTTCCTCAATGGTCTAAGCGCGGGGCACGAGTATGATCTCGCCTGCTTTCCTCAATATGCTTACCTTGCTACCTGGAGTGAACATGGCTGCTTGCTTACCGTGCTTCACTGAGACCTCCAGCATGTCCCCGCTAGATGGCAGCAATACGTAGATTGAGGCGCCATCATTCGAGACGATAACTCCCTCCTCTAGGTTCTCCCTACTCGCATACACACGGACGTTGTTGAGATTCAGTCTCGAAAGAGGGAGAGAGCTCTTTTCGAAGGTTTCAAGGTCCCTGACGATGATTTTCCCGGAGATCACGCTGTCTACCAGATATAGTTTACCTTCGATGTCTACTACGTCCCCGCGCTTGAAGGAGGGAAGCAGTAACCGTATTGTGAGCCTGCGCTTCTCTCGCCCACTGCTGGTAACTCCTATCAACTTACTAGTTTCCAGCAC
Source organism: Thermofilum sp. (assembly GCA_020833575.1). Lineage (GTDB taxonomy): Archaea > Thermoproteota > Thermoprotei > Thermofilales > Thermofilaceae > Thermofilum. The sequence goes on from JAJHRT010000010.1 coordinate 19,406, forward strand.
GTCAAAGTAAAGCTTACCCGAAAGTCTCCTAACAAATTCGCTCGCCAC
>JAJHRT010000062.1 GCA_020833575.1 Thermofilum sp.
GTGGGGGGCTCCGTCGCTCTGAACAACCCAGACGTGCTGATTCAGGGGCTGAGAGACAGGGTGGCGGAGTACGCGGTGAACAGGGTCCCCGAGATAACGCTCACCAGGCTTGGCGCCAACGTCGGCCTCCTGGGCGCGCTGGCGCTAGGCCTGGGTCTGGAGAAAAAAGTGCCCCTGGTCTAGCGCGCAGGCGCACTCCGGTCTAGCGGAGCCTCACCCACCTTGTCTTCTCCTTCTCGTCCATCAGCTGCACGCCAAGCCTCAGGAGCCTCTCTCTGATGTAGTCTGCCAGCTCGTAGTTCTTCTCGCGCCTCAGGACGCTCCTGACCTCGACCAGCAAGTCGATCAGCGCGTCTACCTGCAGCGCCTCAGGCGGGACCTCGGCGAAGTCGCTGTCGAGCACGCCGAGGACCCTGTTGAACTCCCAGAGGAGGTTGTAGGCTCTGAGAGCCAGCGTGAACGAGGGCTTCTCTCCGATCCTGGAGAACACCAGCCTCGTGAGCCCCATCACCGCGGCGAAGGCCCCGCTCGCGTTGAAGTCGTAGTCCAGGCTGGAGTAGAAGCGCTCGCGCAGGGCTGCCATCTCCCTGAGCACCTCAAGCTCGTCGTCCTCGAGCCGCCCCCTGGGCTCGGTCTCCCTCAGGGCTTGCTTCAGCAGGGACACCGCTGCACGGAGCCTTGCGAGGTTCTGAGAAGCCTGGGAGACGCTCTCCTCCGTGAAGTCCAGCAGGGTCCTGTAGTGGGCGGATGCCAGCCAGAGCCTCAGCGCGAGCGGGTCGTACTTCTGGAAGGCCTCGCGCAGCGGTATGATGTTGTGCAGGCTCTTGCTCATCTTCTCCCCTCGGATCTGCAGCATCCCCGTGTGGAGCCAGTACTTCACCCACGGAGCCTCGCCGAAGAGCGCTTCGCTCTGAGCCCTCTCGTTCTCGTGGTGCGGGAATATGAGGTCCGTCCCCCCGCCGTGGATGTCGATCCTCCTGCCCAGGTACCTCGACGACATCACACTGCACTCTATGTGCCACCCCGGCCGCCCGGGACCCCAGGGGCTCTCCCACCACGGCTCCCCGGGCTTCGCGGCCTTCCACAGCGCGAAGTCGTAGGGGTGCTTCTTCTCCTTAGCGAACTCCTCCTGGCTCCACTGCTGCTTGTCAAGCCTACCGCTGAGCCTGCCGTAGTCGCCGTAAGTATCCACGTCGAAGTAGACGCTCCCGCTGGGCGCCACGTAGGCGTGACCCTTCTCGATGAGACCTTGTATGAAGGAGATGATATCGCCTATGTGGTCTGTGACCCGGGGGTGCAAGTCCACGCTCACGTTCAGCTTGGATAGAGCCTCCCAGTAGTCCCTCGTGTAGGTGTCTACGATCTCCCTCCAGTCGCGCCCCTCCTCCTGCGATCTCCTGATGATCTTGTCATCTATGTCGGTGATGTTCTGCACGTGCAGCACGTCGTACCCCTTGAGCCTCAGGTACCTCTTGATCACGTCGAAGGCCACGTATGTCCTCGCGTGGCCCAGGTGGCTGTAGTCGTAGACCGTTGGACCGCAAACGTAGATGCCGACCCTGCCTGGGCTAAAAGGCTCGAAGACCTCTAGCGCCCGCGTGAGCGTGTTGTAAACCTGCAGCACAATGCTTGACCACCCTTCCGCGAAGTAGGCTAGGTAAAAGAGGATATATCCATTACCGTGAGTTTACCGACCGCGTGAAAGTGCTCTTCGCCCGCAGGAGCCGCCTCGCAGAGATTCTGGGCTCAAGGGAGAGCTACCTGGTGGCGGACCAGCTGGGCGCGAAGCTCCTCGAGGGGCTCGGCCTGAGGCCCCACCTGGCCGTCGAGAAGCCGGACGTGATGGCGCTGGAGGGGGCTTGGGAGGAGGTCCTGGGCGGAGGGTACGCCAGGCTCGTGGCCGTGGGTGGCTGGGCAGCCGCGAGCTCCGCGAAGGTCCTCTCCCTGGGTAGGAGGGGGTCGCTCCGGCTCAGGGAGGTGCTCTTCGAGAGCAGATCGCCTCTGCGGCATGCGGTCACAGTACCACTGGACGTGGGGTTCTGCACGACTCTCTCCGAGCTCTCGCTGGTCTGGGACCCCCTGGTCCCCACCTACTACGCCGTGACGCTCGAGCACTCTGTCGTACTGCCCCTCGAGGACTACGAGGTAGCTCTGGCTCTGAGCCCGGAGCAGCGTTACGCTCTCTCGAGGGACGCGCAGCTTCTAGCGCTCAGCGCCCCCCTGCCAGGTAGCGCACGCAGCATAGTGGACTTCTGCCTCGGCTACGCACTGAGGGGGCCGGGCCCCTTCCTATCCCTGGTGCTCTCCCTTGCCGCACTCTCCGGGAGAGACCCCCTTGAGGTCTCAGGTGTTCTGCGGAGACTCTCCGAGGGGGAGGGGTGCCCCGGCTGGCTGCTACGGCTCGCCCGCAGAAAACTCGACTACCTGGCCGAGCACGCCTGGAGTTATTACTCCCTGTCCTTCATCAGGGCGGGGCTGCGCTCCAGGTACGAGGCCTTCGCGTTCCTCAGGTCGGAGCTGAAGCTGTGCCTATGACCCTGAGGAACCTCCTCGCCCTCTCCGTCTTCGGGCTCCAGAGCAGGCTCGCATCACCCTCCTCCACGATCACTCCATCCTCCATTATCACAACCCTGTCCGCGACCTCCCTGGCGAAGTCCAGCTCATGGGTTACAACCACCATCGCTATGCCCCTGTGCGCCACGTCCCGGAGCGTCTCCAGGACCTCGGCCTTCAGCTCAGGGTCCAGCGCCGAGGTGGGCTCGTCGAGAAACAGGATTATAGGGTCCATGGCGAGAGCTCTCGCTATCGCGACCCTTTGCTGCTGGCCCCCGCTGAGCTGTAGCGGGTACTTCTCACCGCAGTCCCCGAGACCCACCAGCTTCAGCATCTCCAGGGCCTTTCTCCTGGCGGCCTCCTTGCTGTAGCCCTTCACCAGCCTCAGGGGTAGGGCCACGTTGTCGATCACCTTCATGTGGGGGAAGAGGTTGTAGCTCTGGAAGACAAAGCCCGTCTTGGCGCGCGCTCTCCTGAGGTCCGCCCGCCCTGAGGTAAGGTCCTCGCCGTCGAGCACCACTCTGCCCGACCAGGGCCTGACGAGCAGGACGGCTGTCTTCAGCAGCGTGCTCTTCCCGCTGCCGCTGGGCCCCATTATTACGACTTTCTCGCCCTCCCTCACCGATAGCGAGACTCCCTTGATCACCGCTTTCTCCTCGTACCCGGCGACGACGTTCTCAAGCCGTAGGACCTCTCCGCTCATGGCTCACGCACCCGTGTAGCCCGGGATCCTGAACCTCTTCTCCAGGCGCCTGGAGCCGTGGGAGAACAGGTAGCACACCACGAAGTATATGAGCGCGACTATGAGGTAGGCCTCGAACGCCCTGTAGGTGCGCGCCGCGACGTACTCCCCCCTCCTCGTGAGCTCCACTATCCCGATGACGCTCGCCAGCGAGCTCTCCTTAAGCACTGTGACAAACTCGTTGACGAGGGCTGGTATCGAGATCCTTAGGGCCTGCGGGAGTATCACGTACCTAAGCGTCTGAAGGTACGAGAAGCCCAGAGCCTCAGCCGAGAGAATCTGCGAGTCGGGGATCCCCTTGACCGCTGAGCGAAAGATCTCAGCCTGGTACGCGGCGCTGTTGAGCCCGAGGGCGAGCACAGCCGAGGTGAAGGCATCCAGCTTCACGCCCAGCGACGGCAGGCCGAAGTATATGACGAAGATCTGGACGAGGAGGGGGGTACCCCTCACGGGTTCGATGTAGAGCCTTGAGAGGAAGCCGAGGGGCGACAGGCCCAGTGCCAGTAGGAGCGAGCCCAGCGCAAGGCCTAGTGTGAAGGACAGGAGAGTTATTTGAAGCGTTGTCACTATACCCTCGGCTATAAATAAAAAGTTTTCAACAAGGAAGTCCACCAAGGCCATTTACACCCCTTCAGCCACCGCAGAAAGAGAAAAAGGGGATTTAAAGGTATCACAGAACAGGCTGCGCTCAGCCAGCCTCGCCCAGCCACTTCAGGATCTCCTGCTGGAAAATCTTGTCCATCTCGCCGCTGTTTATCAGCTCCTCGATGACAGAGTTCACCACGTACTTCAGGTCCTCAGCCCCCTGCGGTACGGCTACCGCGCCGCCTATGGTAGGCACTCCAACGTAGGTCGCTATCTTTAGGTCTGGGTCCTTTATCGTGAGAGCCTCGCCGATCTTATCCCCCACGATCATCGCGTCAATGTCACCCCTCTTCAGCACCATGACCATCTCCGGGTAGACCCTGTCGTAGGACTTTATGTCGGCAGCTTTCCCCTTCAGGTTGTTAACAGCCCACTCCTCCTGGATTGTGCCGAGCTGGACTCCTATCCTCTTCCCGTAGAGGTCCTGCTCGGACTTTATATTGGAGGTTTTCAGCGTGATAACGGCGTAGCCCTTGCCGAAGTAGTAGGGCAGGGAGAAGTCCACCTCCTTCTCGCGTTCCGCAGTGGGGGTCATGTCGGCTAGTATAATGTCTATATCGCCCTTCTTCAGCGCTTCTATGAGGGCGGCGAACTTCATGTCCTTGATTTCGAGCTGCACGCCCAGCTTCTGGGCGATCCTCTTCGCGATCTCGATATCGATGCCGGCGTACTGCCCGTTCTTGTCGATGTACTCGAAGGGCGGCCAGTCGGCAGATGTGCCCACGATAAGCTTGCCCCTGCTCTTTATTTTGTCAACATAGCTTGCGGTGTGCGCTCCGGATGCCGCGAAGATGTAGGCGGATAGGTAGGGTCCTAGGAGAAGGCCTACGAGAAGGCCTACCACGAGGCCTACCGCCAGGAACTTCGCTGCTCCCGCCTGGAACTTTATGGTTTTCTCCTGGCTCATGCTTGGTCAGCGGCGTTTACCGCTCCAGCTTATATTGCTTTTCTTCAATTAATGATTCTTCAATAAAGGTTAAAATACTTGATTTATAAGCACTTCTATGAAAGGATTATAAGCCAGCTGTGCATGAGGCTGCATCGGCATGAGAGGCCGCCAGAGCCTAGTGAAAATTGCTCAGAAGCTTATCCTGGCGATGCCTTACGTACTAGAGGCCATGAGGTTGGACATTGTAAACTATGCATCCCTGGCGAGGCTCCTGAAAGCCGACATGGAGAAGCTAGCTGGGAGACCGTTGAAGGAGGGGGCTGTCAAGGTGGCTGTGCTCAGGGCTGCGAGGAGCCTGCTCGAGGACTACCCCCCGCCCGACAGGCTCTCCAGGGCGCTTGCCGGTGGTGAGCTCAGAGTAATCCAGGGGCTTGCGGCGCTCTCAATCCCCGCGCACAAGCGCGCAGAGCTGGCGAGGCTGCTCAGCGCCCTGGGGGAGGAGGAGTTCGTCCAGGTGACCCAGGGCTTGACTGCGATCACCCTCATCCTCAGGGAGAGAGCCGCTGAGACCCTGCTGTCGAGGCTCAGCCCGCAGGATGTGCTGCAGTTCCTCAGGGATCAGGCGGCAGTGATCATCACGGGCTCGCCCGACATCCTGGTTACGCCTGGGGTGGTCTCGGCTCTCGCCCTCTCCCTGTCGAGCAGGGGGATTAACCTCACGGAGGTTCTCTCCAGCTACAGGGACGTGGTCTTCGTGATGAGCAGAACCGACTCCGCGAAGGCGTTGGATGTGCTCAGGAACCTCCTCGAGGTTCTCCGACAGCGCTCTGGGACCTGAGCAGGGCGTCTACGGTCTCCGCGAGCTCGACAAACCTCTTTGCAGCCTCGCTCTCGGGGAACGCCAGGACGAAGGGCACGCCTGCGTCGGCACTCTCGCTTATGCGGGGGTCTATCGGGATCTCGGCGAGCAGCCTCACCCCGGTCTCCTC